>RFHZ01000368.1 GCA_003696125.1 Nitrospinota bacterium | reverse complement strand
TGACCAGAGCAGACCCGATAAATATAGCGAGTCTACACGACCGCCTGCAAATGCTCATACCCTTGCCGGTGTATCTGGAAAACACTGATGCCATCTCGAGATATCGATGCATTACGCACCGTCACCCAGGAGATCACCCGAGAGCAGGAACTGTTCTATCTCCTTACCTGTATCAACCGCTCGGCAGCGGAATTGGTGGGGGCGAGTGCCGGGGTAGTCTTCCTCTGGGAAGAGGCAACTCAGGAGCTCGTGCCCCAGGCCTGGCACGGGCATCGGGAGTGGTGGAAAACGGAACGGCTGCGCCTGGGTGAAGGAGTAGCCGGTATGGTGGCCCAGCACCGGCGGGGGATGATCGTCAATGACTATCCTACCTCCCCCTATGCCCTTTCTCGCGTCCTGGAGCGGACACCGGTCAGCGCCATCCTGGCCGAACCGCTCCTCTATCATGACCAGCTCGTGGGGGTGATCGCCCTGTTGCATGAAGAAGCCGGCCGGAGCTTTACCCCACACGATCAGGTCCTCCTCTCCCTCTTTGCCAACCAGGCAGCCATTGCCATTGCCCATGCTCACCTCTCCGCCTGTTTGAAGACTCGCATGACTCGTCTCCAGACTCTGACCCAGGTCAACCAGCTCATCTCTGCCTCCCTGGACCTGGACATAGTACTCCGGAAGATTGCCCAGGCTGCCGCCTCCCTCATGCAGGCACCGGCTGTGGCCTTCTGGCTGGCGGATGAGTCCACCCAGACCCTGAGCTTTCGTGTCTGTTCCGATGCAGCCATCGATGCGGCACCACTGGCCCGCACCCTCCGCTTCGGGCAGGAAGGGGCGGGGTGGGTCGCCCAGTACCGGACGTTACTGCATATCCCGGATGTTCAGTCAGACAGTCGTATCCACTCCCTCTCCTGGTGGCAGACGCATGGATTCACCAGTTTTTTGGGAGTACCGGTTCTCCTGGAGGATACCTTACTGGCCGTGCTGGCGTTTGCCGGCCGGCAGCCGTTCCTGTTAAGTCCAGAGGACCGGGGTCTGCTGGACACCTTTGTATCCCAGGCAGCGATTGCCATCCGCAATGCCCGGTTACATACCACCATTCAGAACTATGCGCATCAACTGGAACGCCAGATTGCCGAGCGGAAAGGCGTGGAAGCAGCGCTACGGGAGAGTGAGCACCGGTTCCGGCAATTGTTCGATGAGGCCCCGATCGGCTATCATGAACTGGATCTCACCGGTCGTATCACCCGGGTGAATCAGACCGAACTGGCCATGCTCGGGTACACGGCTGAGGAGATGTTAGGAAAACCGGTATGGAGTTTTGTCGTTGACACGGAGTCTTCCCGGCAGGCGGTACAGGCCAAGCTGAGAGGCCAGATTCCTCCCGGACGGGCCTTTGAACGTGTGTACAGGTGTAAAGATGGGTCTACCATAACGGTGTTGATCGAGGACCGTCCGCTCCGGAATGCTCAGGGGGAGATTATCGGGCTCCGCTCCACCCTGCAAGACATTACCGAGCGCAAACACCTGGAAGCCCAGGTGCGCCAGCTCCAAAAGCTGGAAGCTCTCGGTACCCTGACCGGGGGGATTGCCCACGACTTTAACAATCTGCTGACCGCCATGCTGGGCTATACCGAACTGGCTCTTCTCGACCTCCCTCCAGAGAGTCACCTGAGGCAGGCACTGCACGAGGTGCTGCAGGCCGGGCAGCGGGCGAAAAAATTGGTGCAGCAGATCCTGCTCTTCAGTCGCCAGCAGGACCAGGAGCGGAAACCGGTCCACCTCCATCTGCTTATCAAGGAGGCCCTGACCCTGTTGCGGGCTTCCCTTCCTGCCACCATCACCATCCGCGTTTCCCTGGAGGCGCAGGAAGATCTGGTCCTGGCCGATCCGACCCAGATACATCAGGTGTTGATGAATCTCTGTGCCAATGCCGAGTATGCCATGCGTGAAAGGGGAGGGGAGCTGGAGATCCGGCTGGAGGCAATCGAGGTGGATGCTGCTTTTGCCACCACCCATCCCCCTTTACAACCGGGACCGCATATGTGTCTCACGGTACGGGACACGGGAACCGGGATCCGTCCAGAGTTGTTGGAGCGGATCTTTGATCCCTATTTCACCACCAAACCGGTAGGGGAAGGAACCGGGTTGGGTCTGGCCGTGGTGCATGGAATCATTACCGGCCACGGGGGGGCCATCACGGTGGAGAGTACGGTGGGGCAGGGTACCGCCTTCCATTGCTATCTGCCCTGTCTTTCCCAGGGAACCGAAGAGGAGCCCGCGTCTGAACTCCCTGTACCAGGAGGGCATGAGCGTATCCTGCTGGTCGATGACGAAAGGGCTTTAGTCCTCCTGGGACAGGAGATGTTAGCACGGCTGGGATACCAGGTCGCAGCCTATGCCAGTAGCCTGGAGGCGCTTGCAGCGTTTCGGGCTGCTCCCCACCGCTTTGACCTGGTCATCACCGATCAGACCATGCCCCAGATGACCGGGGAAGCCCTGGCCGCGGCGCTCCGGCAGATCCGCCCGGACATCCCTATCATCCTCTGTACCGGTTTCAGCTACACCATGACAGAGGAAAAGGCCCGGCAGCTCGGTATCGATGCCTTTCTGATGAAACCCCTTGTCCTGCGTGACCTGGGAGAAACGATCCGCCGGGTCCTGGATGGACGCACCAGCGCAGCCGGTCTTTTCTCCTGATCCCTGGCCCTATCCCTTCATGGAGAAAACACTTGTGCTCATCCCGGAGGCAGGCTATACTGGTCCCTGGGTCATCGATGAACAGGGGTCAGAGAGGGGATGAGAGAAATGCAGACACCAAGGAGTTACTGGCTTCAGGAGGCTCTGGCTGCAGACACCGACATTGCTCCATCCCTGGAGGGGAGGGTGAAGGCGGAGGTCTGTATCGTGGGAGGGGGCTTTACCGGTTTGTGGACCGCCATTCGTCTCAAGGAGGCCGAACCGGCACTCGACATCGTGCTGGTAGAGCGGGATGTGTGTGGGGGTGGGGCCAGCGGGAGAAACGGGGGATTTGTCTTGAGCCTGTGGGCAAAGTTTCTCAAGCTGGAGCACCTGTGCGGGACAGCAGAAGCTCTCCGCCTGGCCGAGGCATCTGCCGAGGCGGTCGCAGAGATCGGGGAGTTTTGCCAGGCCCATCAGATCGATGCCGGGTATCGGAGAGATGGATGGCTCTGGGCAGCGACTTCCCGGATGCAGGTCGGGGCCTGGACCGAGACGGTGGAGCGGATCGAGCAGCAGGGGAAGAGTCCTTTTGTGGCCTGGACCCCGGAAGAGGTGGCGCATCGTTCCGGCTCCCCGGTCCATCTGGCCGGGGTCTTTGAGCCGACGGCGGCCCAGGTGCAGCCGGCCAAACTGGCACGGGGATTACGGCGGGTGGCGGTGGAGCGGGGGGTGCGACTCTTTGAGAACACCCCCCTGGTCCGTCTGGTGCGCTCCACCCCACCGGTGGTGCATACCCCACGCGGTCAGGTAGAGGCAAAGAAGGTGGTGCTGGCCATGAATGCCTGGGGAATCCGGGAACCGGAGATCCGGCAGGCCGTCCTGGTGATGGCGAGTGATATGGTCATTACCGAACCGGTCACCGAGTTTTTGGAGCAGTCCGGGTGGAGTGATGGGCTGCTCATCTCCGATGCACGCCGTCTGGTGCACTACTATCGTACCACGGTCAGTGGCCGGATCGCCTTTGGGAAGGGAGGGATACCGACCTTTGCCTTTGCCGGACGGGTAGGACCGGCCTTTGACGGCAGATCGCGCATGGCCGGTCAGGTAGAGGCGTGGCTGAAGTGGACCTATCCTCCCCTGCGTAACGTCCCCTGTCCGGTGAACTGGACCGGGCCGATCGATCGCTCCAAGGATGGCTTACCCATATTCGGGCGGCTGTCGGGGCGTCCAGATCTCCTCTTTGGCGTGGGGTACTCGGGCAATGGGGTAGGACCTTCGGTGCTGGGGGGACGCATCCTGGCCTCCCTGGTGCTGGAGAAGAAGGATGAGTGGTCCGGGTGCGGGCTGGTTCGCCCGTTGCGCCGTACTTTTCCTCCCGAACCCTTCCGCTATCTGGGGAGTCATATCGTGCGCAAGGCGGTGGCGTTGAAGGATCAGGCCGAGGATGCTGGACGCAAACCGAACGCCCTTGTTGAACGCATTGCCGCCCTGGCCCCGGCCGGCCTGTCACCGACCAAATCTCCCAAGCCTTGAGCCTGACCTGGCGAGATGGGGGTGGGGTCAGGCCTCTCCCAGCCGGACGACCAGCACACTGGCCCAGACGCGGTGGCGCAGGCCTTCGATCGTTGTCCCGTGTACCAGGTCGGAGACGCCGGAGTGGCCGTGACTGCCCAGGATCACCAGGTCTGCCCGCAGGTCGTTCACCATGCGAGCCAGTTCTGGAGCCGGGTCACCTGCTCCCAGGTGCCATTCCGCCTCGATCCCCATCTCGCGCAGCATGCGCACCAGGTTCTCCAGTCGTTGTCGATCCGCCTGCATCTCCCGGTCGGCTGCCTCGCGTCCCACTGCCCTGGCCATAGGGC
>RFHZ01000367.1 GCA_003696125.1 Nitrospinota bacterium | reverse complement strand
TCCGCTCGTGGTCAAGGAGATATATGCCAAGCTTTACCAACTGAAGGAAGAAGCGATCACGATCCTGCTGGTAGACCAGAATGTGCGGGAGGCGGTGGCACTGGCCGATTACGTGTACGTTCTGGAGTTAGGACGAAACACGGTTTCTGGTAGTCGGGCAGAGTTTCAGACCAGTTTGAAAGAGGTGATCAAGGACTGGTTGCAACTCTGAGAGGAGGGAAGCGCTCTGCTGACCTCAAGGAGCTGTTATTGAGGGGAAAGGAGGGAAGCAAATGAGACGAACAGGCATGGCTTTTGTTTTGACCGCAGCGCTCGTCAGTTTCACCATCCTGAGTCTGGGGTTTGCCGCCGAGAAGCTCCCCATCGGTGCGCTGGCTCCCCTGTCGCCTCCGGGGGCGCATATCCAGGGTAAGGAGCTCATTGACGGTGTCCAACTGGCAGTGGAGGATATCAACAAGGCCGGGGGCCTCCTGGGCAAGCAGATCGAGCTGTTTGTGGAGGATACGCAGGGAAGACCCGAGGTGGGGGCAACCGCGGTGGAAAAACTCATCGATAAGCGGGGTGTGGTCGGTATCACCGGAGAATACCATAGCTCGGTGTGCACCGCAGAGATCGAGGTGGTGCATCGCCGCAATGTCCCCTTTGTCATTGGGTCCTGCTGGTTTGACGGGTTGACCGAAAAGGGGTATCCGCAGGTCTTCCGCACCAGCATGTTCAACTCCCGTCTGGCCGAGATGATCGCGCTCCTGATTCAGAAGCAGGGCTTTAAAAACGTCTCCGCCCTGGTAGAAGACACCGACTACGGCATCGGAGTGGGAAAGAATATCACGGCAGCGATAAAACGGTTACAGATCGATGCCAACTTCGCCTATGAAGTGGTGGAGCGGACCACTCCCCATTTTGTCCCCATTCTCCTGAAGTACAGGACGGCCAAACCTAAACCCGACCTCCTGATCACGGCGGTAACCCAGCCCGGCTTCTTCCTCCTGGTAAAGCAGGCCTATGAGATCGGCCTGACACCGACAAAGGACACGCTGCTGCTCGATGCTACCTGCACGGCGCAGCGCTACACCGAGTTCTGGCCAGCGGTCAAGCGAGGGGGAAACTATATCCTCTTTGCCTGCCCTTATAGCCCCAGTGTCAAGCTGACCAAGCTTGGGGAAGCGGTCAAGGCCCGCTTCCAGCAGAAGTTCAATCGCGAACCGACCTATGTGGTCATCCAGGGGTACGATGGGATGCTGGCCCTGGCCAAGGGGATAGAGAAGGCGGGAAGCACCGATCCTGACGCCATCATCAAGGCGCTGGAAGGCCTGCAGATCCTGGGGACAAGAGGAACCATTACCTTCTCGATGGAGAAGAACCTCTACTACCACCAGTGGAAAGAGGTGCCGGCCTTTATCTTCCAGTACACCAAGATGAATCAGGAGCCGAAGGATGCGGCCACGATTCTGCCGGACGAGTTTGCCACGGCCAACCTGGCCCATCCGTAAAGGGAGGGGTAAGCGTTTAACGTCTACCGGATAGGGGCAGAGGGCAGATAGGCAGCAGGTAAGTAACGAGGACTGAGGACTGAGTAATGAGTGATGAGGACTGAGGACTGAG
>RFHZ01000366.1 GCA_003696125.1 Nitrospinota bacterium | reverse complement strand
GGGGGGTGTTAGAGGAGGCCGCTGCCGACCAGGAAACCGCTGCTGCCCCGGCTACGCTCATCTTTACCGCCCTCTACTGGCGCAGTGCCTGGAAATATCGGAGCCGGGCGTATCGTTACTGTTTTTGGGACGCAGGGACCATGGCCGCACATGCCCTGGCCCTGGCCACGGCCCTCTCTTTGCCGGCCCGACTCATCACCGCTTTCATCGATGCGCTGGTCGAACAACTCCTGGGCCTGGACCGGAAAGAGGAGGGAGTCCTCTTCCTGATGCCGTTGGGTCGTGCTTCCTCTCCTCCTCTCCCGGCCCCTCCTCTCTCCCCCCTACCGGTACATGCCCTTCCCTTGTCGCAACGCGAAGTCGATTACCCGCTCATCTCCCAGATGCACACCGCCTCTGCTCTGGAAACGCGGGAAGAGGTGGAGAGATGGCGGGACAGGATATCTCCTCTTCCTCCCCTGGAAGACGCTCCTCTCTTCCCTCTTCCATCCCTCTCTGCAGTCCAATCCTCCTCTTCTCCCCTGGGAGAGGTGATCCTGAAACGGGGCTCTACCCGCCGCTTTCTTCCAGAATCGATCCCCCTCTCGGCTCTTGCTACCCTGCTCACGGCGGGTAGCGGAGAGATTGAGGCCGATTTTCTCCCTGGCCGGGGCAGCCTCGTTCACTCCTATCTGATCAGTAACGGGGTGCAAGGACTCCCCAGCGGAGCCTACGTCTTTCATCCTGCCCGACACGGGCTCCAGTTGTTACGAGAGGGGAGTTTTCGCCAGGAAGCAGGGTATCTCTGTCTGGAACAACCGCTGGGAGCAACCGCCAGTGTGGTCATATTCTTCCTGGCCGACTTTGACGCCCTGCTGGAGCGTTACGGAAACCGGGGATATCGGGTGGCCCAACTGGAAGCCGGGATACGAGGGGGAAGACTTTATCTGGCCGCCTATGCCCTGGGACTGGGAGCCACCGGTCTGACCTTCTACGACGATGTGGTGGTGGAGTTCTTCTCGCCGCATGCCCAGGGGAAAATTCCGCTTTTAGCCGTGGCCATCGGGGTGCCTGCTCCTATCAAAAGGAGCAGGATCGTGCCGCTTCGTCCTGATCGGACACCGGGAACCTTTTGACGATGAGCCGGTCCGTGTTGCGTACAGGGCTTCTCTTCGTGTAGCGAGAGGGAGGCGAAACGGTTATGGCTTAGAAATCTTTTTCTTTTTGCTATCTGCCTCATTCTATGGTATCTTTTGAAAGGAGAGGATAAACGAGAGGAGGGTATGCAGCCCAAGGAACAGACGGAAAGAAGAGAGGAGGAAACCACCATATTGACGGCGAACTTCTCCAAGGAAGTCGTTTTTCAGAACAGCCAGTACATGCCCCAGTTACTCGGCATCAATGATGGACACCTCAAATTACTTGAGAGGGCCTTTCATGTTCGCCTTACCCTGCACCATAACGCCTTTACCATCACCGGCCCTCAAGACCGCGTCCTGCAGGTCGAGTACCTTCTCCATGAGATCGATGCCCTTCTGTCACAAGGGTATAAGGTCGATACGGCGGATCTAAAGTTCATGATCCGCCTCTTCCGGGAAGAGGAAACCCCTGATATCCAGCGTATCTTTTCCGAGCGGATCGCTGTCCCTTCCTCCAAAAAGCGCTTTGTCACCCCGAAGAGCTCTCGCCAGCGGGAGTATGTGGAAGCCATCCGCACCTATGATATCGTGTTCGGGATCGGACCTGCCGGTACCGGCAAGACTTATCTGGCCATGGCCATGGCCGTTTCTGGTCTGATGGGTAAAGAGTTCGAGCGGATTATCCTGGCCCGACCAGCGGTGGAAGCGGGGGAAAAGCTGGGATTCCTCCCCGGAACGCTCTATGAGAAGGTCAATCCGTATCTTCGCCCGCTCTATGATGCCCTCTACGATATGGTCGATTTTGACAAGGCCCAGCGACTCATGGAAAAGGGGACCATTGAAATCGCTCCCCTGGCCTACATGCGGGGGAGGACGCTCAACGACTCCTTTGTCATTCTCGATGAAGCGCAGAACGCCACCTCAGAGCAGATGAAGATGTTCCTCACCCGCCTCGGGTTTCACTCCAAAGCGGTAATCACCGGAGATGTGACCCAGGTCGATCTCCCCAACGGGAAGATCTCCGGTCTGATCGAGGTCCAGCGGATCCTCCAGCATGTGGAAGGCATCCGGTTCGTCTATTTCACGGAGCGGGATGTGGTGCGGCATGAACTGGTTCAACGCATCATTAAAGCATACGAAGCGTATGAAGAGCGGCGCCGTATCGAGCATGCCTCCTCGTACGACTCTGCGCTGCCTCTATCCGAATCCGTCCCGCAGGAGACCCCGGCCAGGGAGGCAAGCAGGGATTGAACGCATGGTAGTCGGGGTAAGAAACCAGCAGAAAAAGATACGCTTTGATCCGAACTCTGTGCGCAGAGCTGCCCGCCGCCTGCTCACCTATCTCGGGCTGGAGGAGAGTGAACTGAGCATCCTCCTGGTCGATGATGCGACCATGGCTACCCTCAACCAGACCTATCGGGGGAAGAGTGGTCCGACCGATGTCCTCTCCTTTGCCCTGCGGGAGGGGGAGTTTGGTGAGATCAACCCTTCCCTGCTCGGAGACATCGTCATCTCCTTAGAGACGGCAGATCGACAGGCCCAAGCAGCCGGGCATTCGCTGCAGACCGAAGTGCGTCTCTTGCTCATCCACGGCCTGCTGCATCTGCTCGGGTACGATCATGAACGCTCGTTGCAGGAAGCGGAGGAAATGCGCGAGAAGGAGACAGAACTCCTGGCCCTCTTTCGGTGAGTGTGATGGTTACCGATACCCCCATGATGCAACAGTACCGTCGCCTGAAAAAGGAGTACCCCCACTCCATCCTTCTCTTCCGTATGGGCGACTTCTACGAGATGTTCGACGATGATGCGAAGATTGCGGCGCGCGTGCTGGATATTGCCCTGACTTCGCGAGACAAGCATCGGGGGAATCCCACCCCGATGTGCGGGGTCCCCTACCATGCGGTGGAAGGGTATATCGATCGCCTGATCAAGGAAGGGTTTACCGTGGCCATCTGTGAACAGGTAGAGGACCCGAAGCTGGCCAAGGGACTGGTCAAACGAGAAGTGGTGCGGGTGGTCACGCCAGGAACCCTCCTCAACTCCTCCCTGCTGGAAGCCAAAGAGAACAACTTCCTCGCCAGCCTGAGCTATCTCCCGGGCAAAGGGATCGGTCTAGCCTTCCTCGATCTCTCCACCGGAGAATTTCGTTTGACCGAGATCCGGGGAGAGAAGAGCCTGACCGTAACCCAGGACGAACTCCATCGCCTGCGTCCCCGCGAAATTCTCCTCCCCAAAGGGGTCCAACCCCAACTCGATCCGCTCTTTCGCCAGCACGACTTCCCCTGCACCCTTACCCCGCTTGATGACTGGTCTTTCGACTACGACACCGCCTATCACCTGCTCACCTCTCACTTTGCCACCGTCTCCCTCGATGGCTTCGGCTGTGCCGACGCCCCGCTGGCCGTTGCGGCAGCCGGCGCGGTGTTGCAGTATCTGCGGGAGACGCAAAAGTCGACGCTCAACCACATCAACCGCCTCTCCTATTACCATCCGGAAGGGTATATGTACCTGGATGCCGGGACACAGCGCAACCTGGAACTCTTCCGCTCCGGCATCGAGCAACGCAAGCAGGGCTCTCTCCTCTCCCTGCTCGATCAGACGCTGACACCGATGGGTGGACGAAAACTCACCCAGTGGCTCCTGCATCCCCTCCTCGATCTGTCTACCATTCGTGACCGGCAAACCGCGGTGGAAGAGCTGGTACAGAATTTTCTCCTGCGCGAGGAGATCCGCCAGGCCCTCAAGGGCATCCACGACCTGGAACGACTCATCAGCAAAGTCAACATGGGAGTGGCCAGCCCACGCGATCTGGTGGCCCTAAAGCTCTCGCTGACCCTGCTCCCCTCCCTTGCCCTCCTGCTCCAGCAAACCCAGGCCCCCCTGCTGGTGGAGCTTTATACCGGTTGGGACAACCTGACCGATGTGTGTGAGGAGATCGATCGGGTCCTGGTCGAGGACCCTCCCCTCTCCCCCAAAGAGGGGGGACTGATCAAGAGCGGTTTTCATCCTGAACTGGACGAACTGCGTCAGATCTGTCACGATGGGAAACACTGGTTAGCCGCCCTGGAAGCCCGGGAACGAGAGCAGACCGGTATCCCGACCCTGAAGGTCGGTTACAACAAGGTCTTCGGCTACTACATCGAGGTCTCCAAGCGCTTTGCACGCTCCGTTCCCCCTACCTACCAGCGACGCCAGACCCTGGTCAATGCCGAACGCTTTATTACCCCGGAACTCAAAGCCCTGGAAGAGAAGGTACTGGGAGCAGAAGAGCGCATAAACACCCTGGAATACCAGCTCTTTGAAGCCTTGCGCGAGCGGGTTGCCCGGGAAACGCCACGCATCCAGCAGGCGGCCCAGCGTATCGCCGACCTCGATGTGCTCAGCGCCCTGGCCGAAATTGCCCACCGTTATCACTACGTGAAACCAGAGGTCCACACCGGAGAGACGATCGAGATCCGGGGGGGACGTCATCCGGTGCTTGAGCAGTATACAGAGGAACGCTTTGTGCCCAACGACACCTTTCTCGATTGCGATACCCATCGCATCCTCATCATCACCGGACCCAATATGGCGGGGAAATCGACCTATCTGCGCCAGGTCGCCCTCATCGTTCTCCTGGCCCAGATCGGGAGCTTTGTGCCTGCTGAACAGGCTTCTATCGGCATCGTTGACCGTATCTTTACCCGGGTAGGAGCCCACGATCACCTGATCAAAGGGCAGAGCACCTTCATGGTCGAGATGCACGAAACGGCCAATATCCTGCATCACGCCACCAAAAAGAGTCTGGTTATCCTGGATGAGGTGGGAAGGGGAACGAGCACCTACGACGGGGTGAGTATCGCCTGGGCCGTGGTGGAGTACCTCTACCATACCATCGGAGCGAAAACCCTCTTCGCCACGCATTACCATGAACTGACCGACCTGGCTGTCCTCCCCGGGGTGGAAAACTGGAACGTCGCGGTGCAGGAAACAGCGGAGGGGATCGTCTTCCTGCGCAAGATCAAACCGGGAGCCACCAACAAGAGCTATGGGATCCAGGTAGCCCAACTCGCCGGGCTTCCTGGTGTTGTCATTCAACGGGCCCGGGAGATCCTGGCCCGACTGGAATCTGAGCATAAA
This sequence comes from Nitrospinota bacterium, assembly GCA_003696125.1. Classification (GTDB taxonomy): domain Bacteria; phylum Tectomicrobia; class Entotheonellia; order J063; family J063; genus J063. Next base: position 3,409 of record RFHZ01000366.1, on the reverse strand, counting down.
AGCCCTCCCTCTCCTTCTCCTGCTGCTCTGCCTGATCGACATGATGTCCCGGTCCAGCTTCCTCTCTTTACCTGGGAGGAGCATCCGGTCCTGAAAGAGCTTGCTGCGATCGATATTGCCCGAACCACTCCCCTGGAGGCTTTACTCAAGCTCGATGCCTGGCAGAAGATACTAGGAAAAGAATCGAGAAAGGATGGTTGATGAGAATACTGGTTACTGGAGGAGCAGGATTTATCGGTTCCCATATCGTGGATCGTTACATCGCCGAGGGACATGAGGTGGTGGTGGTAGACAACCTGAGTTCAGGCAAGGCCGAACAGGTCAATCCCCAGGCCAAACTCTACGTCATGGATATCTGCGATCCGGCCCTGGCCCAGGTGTTGGAGACAGAGAAGATCGAGTGTGTCAACCACCAGGCTGCTCAGGCCAACGTGCGCCGATCGGTCGCCGATCCGGTCGCTGACGGCGAGATCAACATCATCGGGTCGCTCAACCTCCTGCATCACGCCATCCGCTGTGGTGTCAAGCATTGTATCTTCGCCTCCACCGGCGGGGCGATCTATGGGGAACAGGAGACCTTCCCGGCAGAGGAGACGCACCCGTTGAATCCGGTCAGTCCCTATGGTGTGGCCAAACTGGCCGTGGAGAAGTACCTCTTCTGCTTTCAGCAGATCCATGGCATCTCCTATACGGCTCTGCGTTACGCCAATGTCTACGGTCCTCGCCAAGACCCCCACGGGGAAGCCGGAGTGGTGGCCATCTTTACCGAACGATTGCTGCGCAACGAACCACCGGTTATCAACGGTGATGGGGAACAGACCAGAGACTATGTCTACATCGATGATGTGGTCGAGGCGAATGTTTTGGCCCTGCGACACACCCTCTCCGGAGCCTTTAATGTGGGGACAGGGATAGAGACCAGCGTGAATACCCTGTATCGCCGGCTGAAGGCGTTGATTCCTACCCCGGTGGAAGCGGTACACGGTCCCCCCAAAGAGGGGGAACAACGTCGCAGCCTCCTCTCCTCCCGGCGGCTGCAAGCCCAGACCGGCTGGGCTCCACGGATCTCCCTGGAGGAAGGCTTGGCCAAAACGGTAGCCTATTTCCGGCAGCAACACGCATGAGTACAGGTAAATGTAGGCCAAAAGGGACAGGGTATGGACAGGAGCATCCGGTGTAAGACGCTTTTCTCTCTCCTCTTCCTGATGGTATGTGGAACGACTCTTCCCGCCTTTGCCATCCCTCAAATCCACCTGGAAGCCCCGGAAGAGGTGGAGCCGGGAGAAGCGGTGACGGTCCAGGTTTTACTGGAGGAAGGGGAAGGGATTGGCCAGCTGAAGCTCACCATCGGTTATAACGCCGAACAATTCCTGGAACCACAGATAACGGCAGGCGACCTGGGCAAGGGGGCCAGTATCAGTTCAGATCTCGATCAACCTGGTATCCTCCGTATCCAGATGACCGATCCGCAGGGGATCAACGGGAGTGGCACGCTCCTGGAACTGGAATTTGAATCTACACCCGCCTTCACCGAGCCCTCTCCCCTTTCTGTTACCGTCCAGGCGTTTACCACCGAAGAGGAACCCATCTCCATCCAGGCTTCTGGGGTCTCTCTTCTCCCCCTTGCCCCGGGAGAAACCAGCGAAGAAGGGAAAGAAGAACCTCCCGAAACGGAGGAACAGAAACCACAGGTCAAAAAATCCCCAGTCCAGAGACAGAAACCGCGGGTAAGGAGACGACCCAAACCCAGACGACGCGTGGCCCGGCGTTTCACCCCCCGGGAGAGGCCCTCTCTGCCGTCTCCCACCCCTGCACCGACCACCCGCTTCCTGCAAAAGCCGGAGGTGGTGCTGTCAGATGGGAAAGAGACGGTGATCGTTACCGTGCCTGCGTCCGGTAAGAGAGGGACCAACATCAGCTATTCCCTCCTGAACGGTGAACTGGTACGACGCCCGGTGGTGCGTGGCCAGCAGGTCGAGTTCCACATCCTCCCCAGTCCTGGCACCTCCAGAACGGTCCTCTATCTCTTAGGAGAAAAGGAACTCCAGGTTTTTGAACTGCAGGTCTTCCCTCCTGTGGACATCGACTTTGATCGCTCCGGCGTGATCGACGAGCACCTCCGCACCCTGCTCCTGCAACAGATGGGGAAGCGGGTAGGAGAAGACCGGTCTCTACGGCGATACGACCTGAATGGAGATGGGATGATCGATGACGATGATCTGGCCATCTTTTCTGCCAACTATGAGAAAAAACGGGGAAGATAAGAAAGCAGGCCAGAGAGCCCTGGAGGAGATGGTTTGGCAGGCATGCGTAGGGAGAGAAACCGGCCGGTTGTGCTGGTGCTGATGGGACCGACTGCGGTGGGGAAGACCACCCTGGCCCTGACCCTGGCCCAACGCCTTCACACCGAAATCATCAGCGCCGATGCCATCCAGGTGTACAAGGGGATGGATATCGGGACAGCCAAACCCACGCCGGCCCAGCGCCGGCTGGTTCCCCATCACATGATCGACCTGCGCACTCCTGATCAACCGTACAGCGCGGCAGAGTATGCCAAAGACGCAGGGGGTATTGTGCAGCGGTTGTGGCGGGCAGGAAAACTCCCTCTGGTCGTGGGAGGGAGCGGACTCTATATCCGTGCCCTCCTGCAAGGGGTCTTTCCCGGTCCCGCTGCCAACTGGGAAATACGGAGAAGTTTATACCAACAGGCGGAACAGGAGGGAAGGGAGGCGGTGCATGCGCGTCTGCAGGCCTGTGATCCCGAAGCGGCTGCCCGCATACATCCCCATGACCTGTACCGCACCGTACGCGCCCTGGAAGTCTACTATCAACAGGGGGTACCGATCTCGACCCTGCAGCGTCAACACGCCACAGCAACTCCGCGATATCAGGCGATACTCATCGGCTTGACACGGGAACGCCCGGAGCTCTATCATCGTATCAACGAACGGGCACAGCAGATGATAGAAGAAGGACTGGTTGCAGAAACCGCTTTCCTGCTTCAGCAGGGCTACTCACCCCGGTTGCCCCCGCTACAGAGCCTGGGGTATAAGCAGGTTATCCAGTTCCTGCAGGGAAAATGTTCCCTCCAGGAAGCTATTCGCTGGATACAACGGGATACGCGACACTACGCCAAGCGACAGCTCACCTGGATGCGCAAGATGCCTGACCTGCACTGGATAAACCTGTCCGGCACCGCCTCGTCGGAGGTGGTGGAGCAGATCATGAACCTTCTGCGGCAGCAGGGATTCTATTGAGCAGGTACAAAGGGGCTAAAGGCTAGTAGGCATAGAGGCTACCGGACATTTGGTAGGGGCACAGCGGCGCTGTGCCCCTACGCGCCGAACACGGAACACTTGACGACAGTAAACCAGGCACACAGGGACAGAGGGTTTTCTCAGTCCTCATC
>RFHZ01000365.1 GCA_003696125.1 Nitrospinota bacterium | reverse complement strand
GGTCCACCTCATGGTTCTTGGCCGTCTCGATGATCTCTTCGTAAACCTTCCCCATATAGACGAGAGGGGTCACCTTTATCCCTCGCTTCTCCTCTTCGGCCACGATCTCTTCGAAGCGCTGCTCTGCCACCTTCTTCTGATCGTTGAGGATCTGTTCCAGGGGGAAGTCGGAAGGATAGTCGTACATGGAGCGCAGATCCCCCTCCGGTACCACATGGAGAATAAGGAGCTCGGCCCCAAAATCTTTCGCCAGGGTGGCTGCATACCGCATGGCATAATCCGAATACTTGGAAAAATCGGTGGGCATCAAAATTTTCTTGATCTTTACACTCATACCGCTCTCCTCCTTTCTCCTGCCTTCTCTCTAGGCGGGTGACCCCAGGGAACCACCGGTACCGGTTCTGTCTCCTTATCCTTCTTTCTCTTCAGGCACCCGAACGGTCAGTACCGGACAGGGGGCTTTACGGATCACGTGTTCGGTAACACTCCCCAGGACAAAATGGGAAAGTCCGGTCCGACCATGCGTTCCCATGATGATGAGATCGACCTGCCCTTCTCTGGCTTCCTGCACGATTTCGGCAAAAGGAACTCCCTGGGTAACCTTCTCCTCGATTTCAAGCTCCTGGCGCTCTTCAGGGGTAAAGGTTGCTGCCAGTTTCTGGGCCGCTTCCTCTTCAAAGGCGCTAAAGACCTGTTCAGACAACTGCCAGTAGGTCATCTCCCCTACCGCGTACACATTGGTCGGGATGACATGAAGAAGAGTGATCTTAGCCTTATAGCGGCGGGCAAAGGCGAGGGCATAGGGAAGGGCCGCTTCCGAGGAAGGGGAAAAATCGACCGGAACGAGGATATGTTGTATTCTGGCCATCATTCTTCTCCTTAGAGAGAGGGATCCGAGAGCCCCTGTTGCTCACCCTTCTACAGGAGCAAATTTCATACCACAGCTATTCTCTATACCTGCTCTGCATAACTTTGTCCAGTGCTTACGAAAACCCTCTCTTCTCCCTCTCACCCCTGCCTTGTGGGGAGAGGGGAGAGGGAGCAGGCGGGACATAATGTCCGGTTGGGAGGACAAAATGCCCCAATCATGGCCGAAGAGAGCGTAAAAAGGGGTAGGAGAGGGCGGAAGTTTTTCTCCTGCCATCTCCTTGACTCTGTCCAGAATCTCCGCTATAATAGTAACCGCAAAATCGGTGATGCGGGGTGGAGCAGTCTGGTAGCTCGTTGGGCTCATAACCCAAAGGTCGCCGGTTCAAATCCGGCCCCCGCTATGAGGAGAGGGGATCGTGACCAGTGCACGATCCCTTTTGTTATGGTAGGCGAGGGTAGAAAGATTTTTAATACTTCCTCTCTTTTTTTCTAAACAATCTTTATATTCCCCTCCCCTCTTTCCCTCCTTCTGGAAGGTTTTCCGGTGGCAGGCATGTTCAGAACTCCTTGTATATCAATGGACTGCAGGATATGATCCCCCGTGGCACGCCTCTTGCTACCCGGAGAAGCGGGTTGCACGAGAAGAGATTTTTTGCCGCCCGGTCCGCAGGAATAAGCCCCAAAACTCTGTGCATCCGGTGCTGAGTTCTGGGAGAGAAAAGTGCTCAAAATGTCAATTTAACGCCACCTGTAGGAGAAAGGGAGGAGAAGAGACATGACATTAATTCGCTGGGAACCCTTGACCGAGCTGACCACCTTGCACAAGGAGATGGATCGTCTCTGGGAGGAGTTCTTCGGGACTCCTCTAAAAGAGGAAGGGCAGGAAGCAGGGATAAGCCCGGCTGTGGATATTGCCGAGACCGATGATGCGCTTATCATCAAGGCGCATGTGCCTGGGGTAAGTAAAGAGCATCTCCATTTGAGCCTTGCCGATAACATGTTAACCTTGAAGGGAGAGGTGAAGGAAGAGGATGCAAAGCAAAAGAAGCATTTCTACCGGCGCGAGATTCGGTACGGGACGTTTCAGCGAACCATCCCGCTTCCCGTGTCGGTTCAAGCCGATCAAACCAGAGCTCGCCTGAAGGATGGGGTTCTCTTCATCACTATCCCCAAGAGCGAATACGCCAGACGGAAGGAGATCCCGGTCGAGGTAAGGTAAAATACGGGAACCTCTCTCACCTTCTTGCACCAGGCCAGAATAGAGGACAAGGGGACGCTGTAGGGTGTCCCCTTGTCTTTTGGGCCATGAGCAGTTATTCTCTTTCCTGGAGACAGGAGCAGGTTTGTATCTTTTACCCCGAGTTACAGAGGAGAGAGGACCATGTACGCAGTGATCATGGCAGGAGGATCAGGTACACGCTTCTGGCCTGCCAGTCGGACCCATCTTCCCAAGCAGTTTTTACGGATTACGGGAGAGCAGACCCTTTTTGAAGAGACCCTGGCCCGGATTCGTCCCCTGGTTCCCGACTCCAACATCTATGTGGTGGTCAATGCTCGTCATGCCGCCATGACACGCCAGCTCCTGGGTACCTGCGCGGCAGAGGTGCTGATTGAGCCCCAGGGGTGCAACACGGCTGCCTGTATCGGACTGGCTGCCCTACACATCCGACAGCGCGATGCCCACGCACCGATCCTGGTCCTCCCTTCTGATCACTTTGTGGGGGATACGGCCCGCTTTACCCATCTGCTCACCGCGGCTGCCCGTATCGCCGGTGCAGAAGAGGCGATTGTGACCCTGGGGGTACCGCCGACACGACCAGAGACCGGTTACGGGTATATAGAGGTGGGGAACGAGCAGGGGGAAGCGCAGGACGTCTCCTACTTCCAGGTAGAACGATTCGTAGAAAAGCCGGATCGAGACACCGCTCTCCACTACCTTGCCAGTGGACGGTACCTCTGGAATAGCGGCATCTTTGTCTTTACCGCCCAGACCATTCTCTCTGAAATTGCCCACCATATGCCTCGTCTCTATGCCGGGCTGCGTGAGATCGAGCCAGCCATAGGGAGTGCCCGGTATGCAGCCGTCTTGGAGAGTGTGTATCAGAAGCTGGAGGCCGTCTCGATCGATTACGGGGTGATGGAGAAGACACGCCTCCCTATCTATGTCCTGCGTGCCGATTTCGGCTGGAGCGATGTCGGGAGCTGGCAGGCGCTCTATGAATTACGCCAGGAGGCACAGGACGCCGATGGGAATCTGCTCTTGGGAAAGGCGGTGGCGGTGGATGCCCGGCAGAATCTGGTCTACTCTACCACCAAACGCCTCGTAGCGTTACTGGGAGTAGAGGAGTTGACGATCGTCGATACACCGGATGCCCTCCTCGTCTCAGCCAGACATCGCTCCCAGGAGGTAAGGCAGATACCAGAACTCCTGCGACGTAGCGGTTACTCCCAGCTCTGCTAGATGGAGTTCCCGCAATAGCCTCCTCCTGCTGGAGGTGACTATCTGCCAATCTTCCCGCCGATCTTGCGGATAGGTGTATTTTCCCCTAAACCGCTTTCCCCTTTTTGCCGATAAGAGGAGGCAAGGGCTCTATTGCACTGGGTCCTTTACTTCCCTCCTGGCAGCCCTGTGGGGGGATGATTATCCTGCATACCAGTTAGGGGGAAACGGTCATGGGCAGAGAAATCCTGTGGTGGCAAAGGAGAAGGTACACCTGTCAACCCGCCAGTCTATATCAGAAGGGTATCCTCCTCTTATGCCTGCTCCTCTCCCTCTGCCTGCTGGATCTGGGAGGTGGAGAAATGCTGTGGGCCAGCGAATTGCGTCGGATAGTCACCTTTCAGGAACAGACACCGGCTGCGGTGCAAGAGGAGATTATCCGAGAGAGTGGCAGTGAGATACTCCAGCGTATTCCACTCCTCAATGCCATAGTCATTATGCTTCCCGGTGAGCGGGCTGCTGCCGCGCTCGAGGTGCTGACCAGTCATCCGGAAGTGGAGTCGGTTGTTGTCGATTCTGCGCTTTCGGCCCAAAGCGAAGGTCGTATCCAGGGGAGTCTGGTCACTCCGGTGGAAGACCCGGAGCTGGTGAAAGGAGGATATACCTGGAACCTCCGCCAGATATATCTCGATGCGGTGAAGGGAAAAGAGGGAAAACAGGGAGGAAAAGGGGTCGCTGTGGCCATCCTTGATACCGGTATCGATCCTTTTCATCCTGACCTGGCTGGGGTCGTGAAGGGAGGATATGATGCCCGAGCTGGCGAAGAGGCGAGTGATTACATCGATCGTAATGGCCATGGGACGTCTATTGCCGGGATCATCGCTGCCAAAGCGGGAAGGAAGCACCAAAAGCAGGTGATGCGTGGTATCGCTCCTGCCGTCACCCTTTACGGGGTACGGGTGCTGGATGATGCGGGAGGAGGATTTGTATCCGATCTGATCAATGGCCTGAGCTGGGTATACGAACACCCCGAGATCCGGGTGGTGAATATGAGCTTGGGATTTTACCAGGGAAATGATCTGTTATACAGGATCGTTAGAATGCTCTATGAAGCAGGTGTGGTGATGGTGGCTTCGGTCGGAAACTCCGATACGCATATCGGACAGAGTGAAGGGGCAGACAGCGAAGGGGCGGATAGTGAAGGGGCGGATAGCGAAGGGGCGGATAGCCGGTTCTGTGTTTCCACCGCTGCCAGCGAGGGGGCGGATAGCGAAGGGGCGGATAGCGAAGGGGCAGATAGCGGTCAGGACTGTGG
>RFHZ01000364.1 GCA_003696125.1 Nitrospinota bacterium | reverse complement strand
GGAGAAAAGGTTGCTTTTTTTGTTCCTCTATACTACAATGAATAGTGCTCTGTCTAGGGAAATAGGGTTATAGCACCATTTCGATTCTCCGTCTATCTCCTGATTTCTTTACTCCGGCCTCCTCTTGTACTTGTGACCCGCTTACCGAGTGATCAGGAGACTTTCACCAGAAGGAGTCGCGGTATGAAGGTGGGTATCAATGGGTTTGGAAGGATTGGACGTAACTTCTTTCGGGCAGCGCTGGGGAAGAGCGATTTTGAGGTGGTTGCCCTCAACGATATTACCGATGCCAGGACGCTGGCGCATCTTCTGAAATACGATTCGGTCCACGGGACCTTAGAGGCGGTGGTGGAGGCGAAAGAGCAGAGCCTGGTGGTGGATGGCCGGGAGATCAAGGTCTTCAGTGAACGGGATCCGGCTCAGCTCCCCTGGCGAGACCTGGGGGTAGATATCGTTGTGGAGTCGACCGGACTCTTTACCGATCGCAAGAATGCTTCGAAACACCTGGAGGCAGGAGCCAAAAAGGTGGTCATTTCGGCTCCGGCCAAAGAGCCGGATATCACCATTGTGCTGGGGGTGAATGAGCAGAAGTACGATCCGGCCCAGCATCATATCATCTCCAATGCCTCCTGTACCACGAACTGCCTGGCACCGGTGGCCAAGGTGCTCCTGGAGAACTTCGGGATTCGCCGGGGACTGATGACGACGGTGCATGCCTACACCAACGACCAGCGTATCCTCGACTTGCCGCATAAGGATTTGCGGCGGGCGCGTGCCGCGGCCATGTCCATGATCCCGACCACTACCGGGGCTGCGGTTGCCGTCTCCCTGGTGCTCCCGGAACTGAAGGGGAAGCTGGATGGGATGGCCATCCGCGTGCCGGTTCCCAACGTTTCTGTGGTCGATCTGGTGGTGGAGGTGGAGCGGGATGTGAGCGAGCAGGAGGTGAATGAGGCGCTTTTAAAGGCGTCAGAGGGAGATCTCAAGGGGATCCTCGCCTACAGTGATGCCCCCCTGGTGTCGACCGATTACAACGGTAGCGCGTATTCTTCTATTGTCGATGCCAGCCTGACCAAGGTGATCGGCCAGCGCATGGTGAAGGTGGTGGCCTGGTACGACAACGAGTGGGGCTATTCCTCGCGCCTGCGCGATCTGGTGGAGTTCATCGGGAAGAAAGGGTAAAGACAGAGGTCATGGAAAAACGAGAAAAGCTCTCCATTGAAGATCTGGATTTGCAAGGGAAGCGACTCTTTATCCGGGTAGACTTCAACGTCCCGCTCAATGCTGCGCGTGAGGTGGTCGATGACACCCGGATCCGGGCGGCTCTCCCCACGATCCGTTATGCCTGTGAGCGGGGGGCAAAGGTTATCCTGGCCTCGCATTTGGGCCGTCCCAAAGGGGAACCAGACCCCCAGTACAGCCTGCGGCCGGTGAGTGCACACCTGGCCGCCCTGCTGGGGAGAGGGGTCCAGATGGCTGATGACTGTATCGGCGAGCAGGTACAGGAGCAGGTGGCCCGGTTGCAACCGGGGGAGGTCCTGCTGCTGGAGAATCTCCGCTTTCATCCGGGAGAAACAAAGAACGATCCAGGCTTTGCCCGCGCCCTGGCTTCCCTGGCCGATCTCTATGTCAACGATGCCTTTGGCGCTGCACACCGGGCCCATGCCTCTATTGTCGGGATTACCCACTATCTCCCCCTGGCCGCAGCCGGATTCCTGCTGCGCAAGGAGATCGAGTATCTCGGCAAGGTACTCTATAACCCGGAAAAGCCGTTCACCATCATCCTGGGTGGAGCCAAGGTCTCGGATAAGATCGGGATCATCACCCGTCTCCTCCCCCAGGTGGATACCCTCCTTATCGGGGGAGGGATGGCCTACACCTTTCTCCGCGTGCAGGGGATGGCGGTCGGCCAATCACTGGTTGAGCTTGAAAAGCAGGACCAGGCTGCCCAGATCCTGGCTGAGGCGGAACAGCAAGGAGTAAAGATCCTGCTCCCCCGGGATCACGTGATCGCCCAGCGCATCGAGACAGGGGCCCCGCACCGGGTGGTCGAAGGGGGAGCGATTCCGGACGGGTGGATGGGCCTGGACATCGGTCCGCAGACGGTTGAGGCCTTCTCTGCCGTCATAGCCCAAAGCCGGATGCTCTTCTGGAATGGACCCATGGGTGTCTTTGAGGTGGAACCGTTTGACCAGGGGACCGTGGCCATAGGCCGGGCCGTGGGAGAAGCGGCTGCCCTGTCCATCGTGGGAGGAGGAGACACGGTGGCGGCCGTGCATAAGGCTGGTGTTGCCGACAGGATCGATCATATCTCGACCGGAGGAGGAGCGGCCCTCGAATTCCTGGAGGGGAAGGAGCTACCGGGAATTGCGGCTCTCACCGACAAGTCGTCGTAGCAGATGAGGAAAAGCGATTATGCGTATGCCCTTCATTGCCGGAAACTGGAAGATGCATAAGACCCGCCAGGAAGCGGTTGAGCTGGTGAGCGCGTTGAAATCGCTGGTGGCAGGGGTGACAGGAGTAGAGATTGCCGTTGCTCCCCCTTTTACCGCCCTCCACGCCGTGGCCGAGGTGGTAGAGGGGAGCAATATCGCTCTCGCCGCCCAGAACTGCTTCTGGGAGAGTGAGGGAGCGTACACCGGGGAGGTCTCTCCCCGTATGCTCCAGGAGATAGGGTGTCGTTATGTGATCATCGGGCACTCGGAGCGGCGCCAGTACTTCGGGGAGACGAATGCCACGGTGGCAAAACGCCTGCAGGCGGCTCTCGCCCATGGACTGCGTCCCATCTGTTGTGTGGGAGAGACGCTGGAAGAACGGGAGGCCAACCAGACCTTTGCCGTCATCGAAACCCAGATCAACGAAGGACTGCAGCCGGTTGCCCCACAGCAGGTAACGGAGCTGGTCATCGCGTACGAGCCGGTTTGGGCCATCGGTACCGGGAAAACGGCGACCCCGGCCCAGGCCAATGAGGTGCATGGATTTATCCGGGATTTACTGCGGAAGCGGTACGGCGAGCGGGCAGAAGAGGTGAGGATCCAGTACGGTGGCAGTGTCAAGCCGGAGAATATCGCTGCCCTGATGGCCGAATCGGATATCGATGGGGCTCTGGTCGGAGGCGCCAGCCTCCAGGCCGACTCATTTGCCCGCATCGTGCAATACGATAAGGAGAGATAGAGGAGTAGAGGAGTGATCTATACCGGCCTGGTAATCTTACACGTCATCGTGGCGCTCGCCCTGATCCTGATCGTGCTGCTGCAGACCGGCAAGGGGGCATCTCTGGGGGCTGCTTTTGGCGGATCGAGTGAGACGGTGTTTGGCAGCAGCGGGGCAGGGGGATTCTTAAGTAAACTGACCACGGCGGCGGCGGTAATTTTTATGTTGACATCTCTCATATTAGCGGTATACTCTTCTAGACAGGAGAGCTCGATCGTCCTGCAACAGGAAACCCCGGTGCAGACGGGTACAGGGGAGAAGGCCCCTTCCCCTGTCACCGGAAAACAGGGGAAGCCGGCCGCAGGACAGGAGAGCCCGGCCAAGGAAGGGAGCAAAGCCACGACCGAGTAATGGGAAGTTGGGGTTAAGATAAAGGCACAGAGGCACAAAGGCACAAAGGGTTTCCACTCAGTCCTCAGTCCTCAGTCCTCATT
>RFHZ01000363.1 GCA_003696125.1 Nitrospinota bacterium | reverse complement strand
ATGCCGTGCCGTACCCGCACGCGAATCGTATCTCCCATTCCCTTTCTCCTCTTCTGGCCAGATTAAGTCGTCTTCATCTCAAACGGTCACAGCTATCAGTATAAAGGATGGATAGGAGCTGTCAATTAAATTGAGACAGGCACCACCAAACCTCTACGCTTGACATGTATGTCTCAATGATGCATATTTGTATGTAAAAAATTACATACAACGGGGAGGGAAGGAATCAGATGAGGACAACCCTGAATATCGATGACGAACTCCTGGAGAAGGCATCGCAATTAACAAATATTACAGAGAAAACCGCCTTGATCCGACGTGCTCTTGAGGCCTTAATCGCCCTGGAAAGCAGCAAGAGGCTGGCACGGCTTGGCGGTACGGAAAAAGCGCTCCAAAAGATCCCTCGAAGACGGGTTAAATAACCATGGTGCTTGTGGATACCTCGGTCTGGATATCCCACCTGCGAGAAGGGAATAGAAGGCTTGCACACCTCCTTGAAGCCGGTTTTGTCCTGTGCCACCCTTGTATCATAGGAGAGCTGGCCTGTGGAAATCTGCAGCACAGGAAAGAAATCCTCTCCCTTCTCCAGGCCCTCCCCATGGCAATAGAGGCGACACATGCAGAAGCCATGGAGTGTATAGAACGGCAGAAATTGATGGGGAAGGGATTAGGGTATATCGATATTCACCTGCTGGCCTCGGCCATGCTCACCGGTGTCCCTTTGTGGACCCTGGATAGGAGGTTAAGCAGGGTTGCTCTTGCTCTGGGGATCGGTTACCCATGAGCGCGTATCCTCAGAACGGCCAGATACGGGGGATCAGGAGGGTGGCCAGGAGCCAGAAGAGGAGGGTCAACGGGGTCCCGACACGCAGGAAGTCGCTGAAGGTATAGCGTCCCGGACCATAGATCATCGTGTTGGTCTGATAACCGATCGGGGTCATGAAGCTGAGGGAAGCGGCAAAGGTGACCGCAAGGAGAAAGGGATGAGGGCTGAGATCGAGCGAGCGGGCAGTGGCAATGGCAATGGGAGCCAGTAAAGCGGCCGTGGCCGTATTCGATATGATGTTGGTCAGCACGCTGGTCAGCAAAAAGAAGGCAGAAAGGAGGGCTACCGGCCCCCAGCTCCCCATTCCTTCTATCAGGGCATGGGATATGAGCAGGGCTGCCCCGCTCTTCTCGATGGCCACTCCCAGGGTGAGAACGCCGGCTAAGAGAAAAATGACCTTCCATTCGATCGCCTGGTACACCTCCTCCAACTCGATGCATCTGGTCAGGATCAGTAACACACAACCAACAATGGCGCTGACAACGATCGGCAAGAGAGAGAAGGTGGCAGCGATGACCACACCGCTGATGATCAGGAGGGCAGGAAGGATCTTCTCTTTCCGAAACTCAGGCCCCCCGACCGGGGTGACAATGATAAAGGCAGGATGCTGCTGCAGGTAGAGCAGATGATCACGCCTGACTTCGATCAGCAACACATCCCCGGAACGGAGAGGCGTGTTGCGGAGGTTTTCATGCATCACCTCTCCCCGATGCCGGATCGCCAGCACCGTCCCCTGGAATATGGTGCGAAATTGCATGGTACGCAGCGTTCTCCCTTCCAGGATCGAATTGGGTGCGATGATCGCCTCCACCAGGACCACGTGTGCCGATTCCAGGTCTCTATCCCGCCATTGCAGATCAGGGTGGAGCTTGATCCCCTCCCACTCTTGCATCTGTTTGATCTTCTCGACCTTACACCGCACCCGCAGGATATCGTTTTCCTGCAGTATCACCTCAGGACCGGGCAGGGCCAGCAACACTCCCCCACGCTCGATCCCGATGATGTCGAGATCCAGGTCGTGCACCAGGGGAGAATCGACCAGCGCTTTGCCCACAGACTTCGACTCGGGCAGCAGGATGACCTCGGTCAGATACTCCCCCATGCCGAAATCCTGGGTTAAATCACCCCCGGTACGCCGGTTGGGGATGAGGTGGACCCCGATACCCAGCATGTAGAGGAGGCCCACACCAAAGAAGATCACGCCCAGGGAGGAGAACTCAAACATGGAAAAGCCTGGCAGGCCATGCTGCCTGGCAATCGCGTTCACCAGGATGTTGGTCGAGGTCCCGATAAGGGTGCAGACACCACCAAAGATGGAGGCAAAAGAGAGGGGCATCAAGAGCTTTGACGGACTCACCTGCCCCTCGCTGGCAGCCCGGAGGACAATGGGCAGAAAGATGGCGACGGCAGCGGTATTATTGATGAAAGCAGAGACAACGCCGATGGTGAACATCAGGACGATCAGGGAGAACCAGAAATTGCGTTTGCTCAGGGTAGCCAGTACCGTGCCCACCGTGTTCATGGCACCGGTCTTTAACAGGCCTGCACTCAGGACAAACATCGCCCCCACGGTCACGGTTGCCGTATTGCTGAACCCGGCGATCCCTTCTTCCGGAGAAACGATACCGGTCAGGAGCAGGACCGACATGATGACAAGGGCGATGAGATCAACGGAGAGAAGCTCGGTAGCAAAGAGAATAATGGTGACCACAAACAGGATCAGGACGATGGCGATTTCGATGTTCATAACGGTATTCTCATCTGAGAAGTGAACATGATTGTGTTCTGTAGTGTTAACCGGAAGAGCTCTTTACCGCCGGGCACGCAGAGACCGCCGGGATGCATGAGCAAAAAGGCTCGGCAAAAGGCTCCTCAAGAGAAATATACCTTATTCCCCAGGATATGACCAGCAGGAGAATGGGGGGCAGCGCTTTTTTTCCTGCTTGACATCTGGAGCCAGAGGTTGATAGGTTGGAGAAAAAGTGATGACAACGCCAGAGGAGGAAAAGCGATGCGCATAAATACCCTTACGTTCGGCTGGTTTATCCTTGTCTCGATCTTTAGTCTCCTGCTTTCCGGAGCAGGCATGGCCGGTACACCTGCCGCTCTCGGTCCCCTGCCACCGGTGCCGGTGCCTGAAGATAACCCGCTTACACCGGAAAAGGTGGAGCTGGGCAAACTCCTCTTCTTTGATCCCCGTCTCTCCGGTGATGGGAGCACCTCTTGTGCCACCTGCCATCTCCCCTCACAGGGATGGACGACCAATACCCCCCAGTCTCCGGCCTATCCGACAGTCATGGAGCGTCGAAACTCACCAACCCTGATCAATGTGGCCTACAACAAGGCCTTGATCTGGGATGGACGTGCTCCTTCCCTCGAAAAGCAGGCCCTCGGACCGATCCGCAATCCGATCCACATGAACCAGAACCCTGACTACCTGGTCGAAGAGCTGAAAGCGATTCCTGGATACGTAAAGCGCTTCCAGCAGGTGTACGGAACCACGGTTACGATCGAAGGACTGCGCAAGGCGATTGCGGCTTTTGAACGCACCATTGTCACCCGCAATGCCCCCTTTGATCGGTACATGACCGGTGACAAACAGGCCCTGTCGGCCGCAGCACTCCGCGGTCTGGAACTCTTCCAGGGCAAGGCCCGCTGTATCCTCTGCCATAACGGCCCCAACTTTACCGATAGCCAGTTCCATAATTTAGGCGTTCCCAAGCCCCCTTTCCTGAACCATCCCCTGGTGCAGGCCACCATCCGCTTTGACGCCAAACGGATGAAGGTGAAAAACTACGATCAGGTGAGCGAAGACCTGGGTCGATACCTGGTCACCAAGGAGGACAAGGATCGCGGGGCTTTCAAAACCCCGACCCTTCGTAACGTTACCCAGACCGCTCCTTACATGCACAACGGGGTGTTCCAGACCCTGGCCGAGGTCATCGATTTCTATGACCGGGGAGGGGGGGCGGTACCCAACAAGTCACCGTTGATGCAACCGTTAGGCCTGACCGCCCAGGAGAAGAGCGATCTCCTGGCCTTCCTGGAGGCGCTGACCGGCGAACTCCCGGTTGTGGAGACACCGGAACTGCCGTGATAAACCAGGCACGAAAAGCCAGGCACAGAGGCACAGGGACACAGAGGCATCAGGTAGGGGCGACGCATGCGTCGCCCCTACCTCAGTCCTCATTACTCATTACTCATTACTCGTTACTCAGTCCTCATT
>RFHZ01000362.1 GCA_003696125.1 Nitrospinota bacterium | reverse complement strand
GTCGGTGGGAGAGAGGGTAAAGGCCGGGACGGTGGTCGGAGAGCTGCGGGATTTCTTCGGTACTCTGCGCGAGACCTTTACCGCACCCCAGGAGAGTGACGTCCTCTTCCTGACTACCAGTCTGGCGGTGAAGGCACACGGGTTGCTGATGGGGTTGGGAGTGAGGGAGGAGTGAGGAAGGAGGGAAAAAGGGGTTGCCAACGGCAGGCAAAGAGGGTATAAAGGGGGAAAAGGGAAGAGAGGAGGTCTCTTTCTGTGTAGAGAATGATAGGGAGAGGTTTAGCGGAGAAGGAGGTATGTGATGCGAAAGGTGATGTTTTGGCTTGCAGTAGCCCTGGTCTGGTTGGGGAGCTTTTCTCTGCTTACGGCCGGTGCCGTAACGCAAGGAGGTACGCTGATCATTGCCCTCGGTGCAGATCCAGCGGGAGGGCTGGACCCCGAGTCGGTGATGAATAACGAATCCGGTTTTATCATGGCCACCCTGTACGACAGCCTGACCGCCTATAAACCGGGAACAGCAGAAGTGGTGCCCGGCCTGGCGAAAAGCTGGGATATCTCTGCCGATGGCAAGACCTATACCTTTCATCTGCGGGAAGGGGTCTCCTTTCACGATGGCACCCCTTTCAATGCTCAGACCTATATCCAGGCGCTTGATCGACTCCTGGATGAAAACCATCCCTACTTCTACAAGAAGCAGGAGGGGGTATCGAGCATGGTCGCCTATAGCCTCGAGCCTACGGTGGCCAGCTATAAGGCGGTCGATGACATGACCGTACAGATCACCCTCAAGACCCCCTATGCCCCCTTTCTCTCTGACCTGGCCATGGTCTGGCTGGGAGTGGTCAGTCCCAAGGCGGTAGAGAAGTACGGATTTGATGTGTCCAAACACCCGGTCGGTACCGGCCCGTTTACCTTCGTGGAGTGGGTGCCGAATGACCATGTGACCGTGCAGGCCAATCCGAACTACTGGCGGGAGAAACCGAAACTCGACCGCATCATCTTCCGGGTGGTCCCGGAGGGATCGGTGCGGGCACTCAAGCTCCAGAAGGGTGAGGTGCACATCATGGCCGACGTTCCCCCGGAGACGATCAGCCGTCTGGAGCGGGATCCCAACGTGGTGGTTCTGCGCCAGGCGGGACTGACCGTGAATGGAATCGGGATCCCTCGCCGGGTCAAACCGTTCGACGATGTGCGGGTGCGTCGGGCCCTCAACTACGCGGTGAATAAAGAGGAGATGAATAAGTTCCTCTACCGGGGGATCGCGGTACCGATGAAATCCCCTATCCCCCCGGTACTGTGGGGCTATAACGACAGCCTGGAAGGGTACCCCTACAATCCGGAAAAGGCGAAACAACTGCTGAAGGCAGCAGGCTATCCGGATGGCTTTAGCACCGAGCTCTACGCTTATCCCAATCCGCGGGGTTACAATTCGGTGGGGGCCAAGATGGCCACTGCCGTGCAGGGGTACTGGGCCCAGATCGGGGTAAAGGCCAAGATCGTGCAACTGGAATGGGGTGCCTATTTACGGACGGTACGGAGTAAAGATTTTGCCAAGCTGAACATGCGAGGCTGGTCTGGGGACAACGGTGACCCGGATAACTTCCTCTTCAATCTCTTCCACTCCAGCCGTCTCCCCACCGCCTTTGCCGGTCCTCCTGAGATCGATGCCCTGATCGAGCAGGCGCGGGTGGTAACCGATCAGGCAAAGCGGGTGGCCCTGTACAAGGAGATCCAGGCCCGGATCATGGAGGATGCTCCCTGGGTCTTTATCAACCATACCCAGCAGGTACGGGCCATCTCTAAAAAGGTCCATGGTTTTCGCCTCAATCCGCTCCAGATGTTCTTCAACATGGAGCAGGTGTGGATGGAGCAATAGAAACGGTGCGCAGCGATGACGACCTATGTGATCCGGCGGCTTTTGGCCATCGTCCCGGTTCTTTTGGGGGTGAGTCTGGTCGTCTTCCTCGGCATGAAGATGGTGCCGGGCGATGTGGCTGAGATCATGCTGGGGGAGAAGGGCTCACCGGAAGAGCTGGCCCGTTTGCGAGAGCAACTGGGCCTGAATGCTCCCCTGTATGTCCAATACTGGCGCTTTCTGCGGCGGGCGGTTACCGGAAACTTTGGTCGCTCGCTGCGCACCCGGGAATCGGCGTTGACCGAAGTTGCTCTTGCCTTTCCCACCACCATCGAGCTTTCGGTAGTTGCCCTGCTCGTCGCGGTGAGCATCGGCATTCCGGCCGGGGTGCTGGCTGCGGTACGCCCCTATTCCCTCTTTGATAACCTGACCATGGTGCTGGTGCTGATCGGGGTCTCCATGCCGGTCTTCTGGACAGCCCTGCTCCTGATGCTGCTGGGGAGCCTTCGTCTCGGCTGGTTCCCTATTTCCGGCATTCTCAGCGATGGCATCACCCTGCAGCGGATCACCGGCATCCATCTCCTGGATGCTCTCCTTACCCGGAACTGGGTGGCTGGTAAGGATATCCTTGCCCATCTGGTCTTGCCGGCCATTGCGCTTGGCACCATCCCCATCGCCATCATCGCCCGGATGACGCGGGCCACCATGCTGGAGGTCTTACGCCAGGAGTACATCACCACGGCACGGGCCAAGGGGCTGGGGAGCTGGGCGGTTATCGGCAGGCATGCCTTCAAGAATGCCCTGATCCCGGTGGTCACCGTGGTCGGCCTGCAGTTTGGCAACCTCCTGAGCGGTGCGGTCCTTACCGAGACCGTCTTCGCCTTTCCCGGCATTGGTCGCCTGGCGGTGACCTCGATCCTGTACCGGGATTTCCCGGTGGTGCAGGCCCTGGTGCTCCTCTCGGCCACCCTCTTTGTCCTGATCAATCTCCTGGTCGATCTGACCTATGCCTATCTGGACCCGCGCATCCGGCTTACCGGCGCGTCGTAGGCGGCAGGGAAGGGGTCTGGGCTTTTCTCCTTGGGCTTGGCCAGGTAGTTTTTCTCGTCCGGTGCTTTCCCCCTTTCCCCTTTTCTTCCACGAATTTCAATATTCATAACTCCTTGATAATATTTAACTTATCTTCTGATTTCCGATAAGATATATTATGTCACCTTTCCCAGGAGCCGCTCGAGACTCGCCGCGTCCACCCGCCAGCGTCCCCCCACCTTCTCCCCCTTGAGCCGTCCCTCGCGGAGGTAGCGCCGGAGGGTGCGCGCGGAGAGGCCGGTCTGCGCGGCCACGACCGCCAACTCTACCCCCGCTTCGGCCGAAGCCTCCGCCTCCCCGTACTTGGCCAGGAGGTCGTCGATCGCCTCGCGAATGTACTCGCTCTGCCGCACCCGGGTGCGCCGACTCAGCCGCTGCAGCGCCTCCCGCTGCTCGCGGCGGATATAGGTGGTGAGCAACACCATCCCTCGCTCTGCCATCCCTCTCCTCCTTTCTATACCGTGAAATCCATGTCTATTCTTCAAAGTAATTATACATATTTGTATGTATATGTCAATATAAATATGATTCGGCCAACAGGAGAGACT
>RFHZ01000361.1 GCA_003696125.1 Nitrospinota bacterium | reverse complement strand
GCCCTGGCCTATGCCAAAGGCCTGGGAGGATTGCGGGCCGGGGTCATTGAGACCACCTTCCGGGAGGAGACGGAAACCGATCTCTTTGGAGAGCAGTGTGTGCTCTGCGGAGGGGTTACCGAACTGGTGCGGGCCGGATTCGACACCCTGGTCGAGGCCGGCTACCAGCCAGAGATCGCTTACTTTGAGTGCCTGCATGAGCTGAAGCTGATCGTGGACCTGATGTACGAGGGTGGGATCAGTAACATGCGCTACTCGGTCAGCGATACCGCCCAGTACGGCGATGTGACGCGGGGACGCCGGGTGATCACGCAGGAAACACGGCAGGAGATGAAGCGGATTCTGGAAGAGATTCAATCCGGAGCCTTTGCCCGCGAGTGGATGCTGGAGAACCGGGCCAACCGGCCGGTGTTTAACGCCCTGACCCGACGCGATGCCGAGCACCTCATCGAAAAGGTCGGAGAAGAGTTGCGGAGCATGATGCCTTGGGTGGGGAAGAAACTGGCATAAGGATCGGGCGTTACGGAATAGCCAGCGCGGCTCTTCCTTTTACCCTCCCCACCCTCTGCCTGAGCGGTTTCTTCTTCGGCGTGGGCTGGCCCTGGGGTGGGGTGGCCCTGGGAGGGGTAACCCTCTTCCTGCTCTTTTTCTTCCGCGACCCGGAACGGCAGATCCCGACCGGAGAAGGACTCGTCCTGGCTCCGGCGGACGGACGGGTGCTGGAAGTGGTGAGAGAAGGGGCAGGGTGGCGGATCAGCATCTTCCTCTCGCTCTTTGATGTGCATATCAACCGGAGTCCGGTGAGCGGGGTGGTGCGGGAGGTCCACTATCAGCCGGGAAAGTTCTTACCCGCTTTCTGGCGCAACGCTTCGACCGTAAATGAACAAAACACGTTGATCATTGACAGTCCATATGGTACCATCGTGGTAAGACAAATCGTCGGCATCCTGGCACGACGGGTTGTCTGCTGGGTACACCCTGGTGAGTCGATTACCGCGGGAAAGCGTTTTGGATTGATGAAATTCGGCTCCCGTATCGATCTTTTGCTCCCAGAGAGGTGCGAGCTCTGGGTGAAGACAGGAGCAAGAGTCCGGGCAGGAGAAACGGTGCTGGCAAAGTTTCCGAAGCGGCCAGTGGTCAGTGCTAACGACTCCTTTTCCTCCTAACGGCTGTGTAGAGAGGACGAGAAGCTGTCCGCTTCCGAAGGAAGGGTAGGCACAGGGATGTTGAGCGATAAGATCAGGCTCGAAAAAGGGAAGTATCTCCTCCCGAGTCTTATGACCACGGCAAACATCTTCTGCGGGTTTTATGGCATCATTGCGGCGGTGAGTGGACGTTTCTACCAGGCTTCCTTTGCCGTGCTGGTGGCAGTGGTCTTCGATTTCTTTGACGGGCGTATTGCCCGCTGGACGAATAGCACCAGCGATTTCGGCATCGAGTACGATTCCCTGGCCGATCTCCTCTCCTTTGGGGTGGCTCCTGGATTGCTACTCTATGCCTGGACCCTGCAGTCTCTGGGCAAGGTCGGGTGGCTGGCGACCTTCTTCTTCATCATCGGGGGGGCGCTGCGACTGGCGAGGTTTAACGTGCAGGCCGGGGAAGACGGGAGCTTTGATTTTACCGGATTGCCGATTCCGGCGGCCGCCGGTCTGATCGCCTCCCTGGTCATCCTGGGACGCGAGTTCATCGTGCTGGAAAATCTCCATCCCCTGGTGATCGTTCTGTTGACCTGTTTGCTGACCGTCTTGATGGTGAGCAAGATCCGGTACCGGAGCCTAAAACATATTGAATTGCGGCATAAGAAACCGCTGCTGGTTGTGGTGACCCTGCTCCTTTCCCTGTACGTCTTGACCTCCATACCGGAGCTGGCTCTTTTCCTGACCTTCTTGCTCTACGCCTTTTCTGGTCCTTTTGAACAGGTCTTCTTTCGCCAACGCTACCGGACGGCCAGTGCGCTGGACATGGAGGAGGATTTTTAGATTATTGACAACTGCATAGAGGCAAAAGCGAGGAAGGGGAGTAGTAGAGAGTCTTGCCTATGACAGAGAGCCGATGGGTGGTGCGAATCGGTTAGGCAAGCTTTCGAACTCGCCCCGGAGCTGTGCAGGCGAAACGAGAAAAGGAGTAGTCTGCACCGGGTAGCAGCCGTTATCCTGCCGCGAATGAAGGGAAGAGGTGGCATCGACACGGCAAGAAGGTGTGTATGCCCCTCTTCTGAAGTGGGGTGGTACCACGGGGGATTGTCTACAACCCTCGTCCCCAGCAGAGTCTCTGTTGGGAACGAGGGTTTTTTTTTGCGAGGCTAAAGGAGGTGGTTGTATGGAATCAGAACTCGGTGACCTTGGGAAGAAAAAAAAGATACGTATAAGTATGGGAAGTTAAAGGAGGAAAACTTCAATGGGTGAAAAAGTCTGGATCTTTGATACCACACTGCGTGATGGAGAGCAGTCCCCAGGATTTAGCATGAACATCGAGGAAAAGATTCGTATGGCCACCCAACTGGCCAAGCTCAATGTCGATGTCATCGAGGCCGGATTCCCCATCGCCTCGGAAGGGGATTTTGAAGCGGTAAAAGCGGTGGCCCAGGCGGTAAAGGGACCGGTGATCGCTGGCCTGGCCCGGGTACCCAAGATCGATATCGACCGGGCCTGGGAAGCGGTGCGGCATGCGGAAAGGCCGCGTATCCACGTCTTTGTGGCCACCTCGGATATCCATCTCGAGTACAAGCTGCGCAAGTCTCGAGAGGAGATCCTGCAGCAATCGATCGAGGCGGTGCGTTACGCCAAGAGCCTCTGTGACGATATCGAGTACTCGCCGGAAGATGCCTCCCGTAGCGACGTCGCCTTTTTGATCAAGCTGATCGAGGCGGTGATCGAGGCGGGAGCGACCACGGTCAATATTCCGGATACGGTCGGTTATGCCACCCCGCAGGAGTACGGCCAACTGATCCGTACCCTGCGGGATAAGGTCCCCAACATCGGCAGGGCCCGCATCAGCGTCCACTGCCATAACGATCTGGGCCTGGCCGTGGCCAATTCCCTGGCCGGTGTGGAGAACGGGGCCCGGCAGGTGGAGTGCACCATCAACGGTATCGGGGAGCGGGCAGGCAATGCGGCCCTGGAAGAGGTGGTCATGGCCCTGCGTACCCGCAAGGATTACTATCAACACTACACCGATATCGTCACCGAGGAGATCTATAAGACCAGCCGCCTGCTGAGTCACATCACCGGGATCAAGGTGCAGCCGAACAAGGCGATCGTCGGTGATAACGCCTTTGCCCATGAGGCCGGGATTCATCAGGATGGAGTGCTCAAGAAGGCGATCACCTATGAAATCATGACCCCCCAGTCGATCGGCCTGCCCCGCAACCGGCTGGTCCTGGGCAAGCACTCGGGCCGGCACGCCTTCTCCAAGCGGCTGCAGGAACTCGGGTATGAGTTGACCAGGGAGGAGATCAACAAGGCCTTTGTCCGCTTTAAGAACCTGGCCGATAAGAAGAAAGAGATCTACGACGAGGACCTGCAGGCGATCGTGGAGGAAGAGCTCTCCACCATCCCGGAGACCTTTGAGCTCGACTACCTGCAAACCACCACCGGTAACCATACCCTGCCCACCGCCACGGTGCGGTTGCGCAAAGGGGAGCTGCTGGTCCAGGATGCAGCGATCGGGGATGGACCGGTTGATGCCACCTACCAGGCCATCGACCGTATCACCGGCATTCCGGGCAAACTGCTGGAGTACTCGATCCGGGCGGTTACCGAAGGGAAGGATGCCATCGGTGAGGTGGTGGTCAAGGTGCAGTTCAACGGAGAGGTGATCACAGGGCGGGGGACGAGTACCGATGTGATCGAGGCCAGTGCCAAGGCGTATCTGAATGCGGTGAATAAGGTCGCCTATCGCCAGGGCAGGTATCGCGAGGCCAAATCCTGAGGCTCGTCACCACCCCTGTTTGGCACCACGGAGGCATGGAGGACACGGAGAAAAGAGGGAAAGCTCTCCGTGTCCTCTGGGTCTCTGTGGTGATGAGTAACGAGTAACGAGTGATGAGTAATGAGTGCTGAAGACTGAGGACTGAGGACTGAGTGCTGAGGACTGAGTAGGGGCGCAGCGCGCTGCGCCCCTACCTGACATCCCTGTGTGCCTTTGTGCCTGGCTTTTCGTGCCTTTGTGCCTCTGGGCTTGCCTGTAGGAGCGGTTTCAACCGCGACCAGCCCAGACCCTGGTGTTGTGGGGTCGCGAATGAATTTGCTCCTACTACGCCTACCGCCGTTGCGGTGTTGAGACAGGAGACCGTGCGAGAAGGCCGCTTTCCCCTTTACTACATCCTTCTACTGCTCAGCTTCTCCCTGCCGGTTCAGGGAGAAACTGGCAGAGTGCCACTGACCTCACCG
>RFHZ01000032.1 GCA_003696125.1 Nitrospinota bacterium | reverse complement strand
TCGTGCGCGATCTGCAGTGCGATTCCTCCATACCGATCGACCGTGGCCGTATCCCCTGGTTCGAGGAGGATGGTGGTAAAATCCGATTCGAACAGGGCCGGACCCGTGATCTCGGTTCCTGGACTCAGGTGCTCGATGGCGTATACCGGAACCGTCTTCCACTCCCCTAAAAAGATGGATCGATGCCCCTTGCCGGCTTTTTCCGGATCTCCAGAGCGCTTTTCCGGTGGCATGAGTTTGGGCAGTCTGCCGATAACCGATACCCGCAGGGTCACCAGCCGGATCTCCTGATCCAGTTGATGATAGGAGTAAAGTTCCTGGTAGCGCTGGTGGAAGTTCTCCGCCCACTTGTCCAGCAGGGTGGAACGTTCCTGGTCCAGGTCGGGCAGGGGGACCGTGACCTCGTAGATCTGGTCCAGATAGCGCATATCGGCCGATCGCACCACCTGGATCGCCTCCTCCGGGACCCCCTGCGCCTCCAGCTTGGCCTTTCCCTGCGCTTCCATCTCCTCGATGATGGCGCGTACCGTGTCCAGGTCGATCTGATCCAGGCTGGCCGTGTAGGAGCGGGAGAAGTCGTACTGCAGATCGGTGGCGAGCATGCCGTAGGCGGAGAGTACCGGGGCAGCGGTGGGAATATACACCTTCCGGATCTGGAGCTGGCGGGCCACCCGGCTGACGTGGAGTCCAGCCGCACCGCCAAAGGCGAGCAGGGCAAAATCGCGTGGATCGACACCCCGTTTGACCGAGAGGAGACGGATCCCTTCGGCCATGGTGGTGGAGACGACCTGATGGATACCGTATGCCGCCTCCACCGTGGATAAACCGAGAGGTCTGGCGATCTGCTCCTCGATGGCCTGCTCGGCCAGGGCTTTTTCTAAACGGGCTCTCCCCCCCAGGAAGTTCTCTGCCGCCAGATAGCCGAGTACCAGGTTGGCATCGGTGACGGTAGGGGACTGGCCTCCCTTACCGTAGCAGGCCGGTCCGGGGTCAGCGCCGGCACTCTCCGGCCCTACGTGGAGTATTCCACCGGCATCGACCCGGGCAATGCTCCCTCCTCCTGCTCCCAGGGTGTGCATGTCGATCATGGGCACGGCGATCTTCCAGCCTGCCTCGAACTTTTCGGTCGTCAGATGCGGTCTGCCCTGTTCGATGAGGGAGATGTCGGTACTCGTTCCCCCCATATCCAGGCCGATGATCCTGGATTCACCCAGCAGGTGCCCGTAGTATGCCGCTCCACTGACCCCACCGGCCGGACCGGAGAGGATGGCCTGCACGGCAAAACGGATGGCATCGTCGATCGGGGTCACTCCTCCATTCGACTGCATGATGAGGATGTCGTGCAGCGGTTTAAAGGCAAAGAGTCGTTCCTTGAGGTGCCGGAGATAGCGGGCAAAGGCCGGGCCGACATAGGAGTTGATCACCGTGGTGCTCAGGCGATCAAACTCCTTGATCTGCGGGAGTACCTGATGGGAGAGGGAGGTGTACAGGTCGGGGAAGCGGGTACGGATCTTTTCCGCCACGCGTAGCTCGTGGGTGGGATTGAGGTAGGAGAAGAGGAAACAGACGGCCAGCGCGTCCACGCCTTCCTGCCGGAAATACTCTAAAGCCTTCTCCACCGCCTCTTCATCCAGAGGCGTCTCCACACGGCCATCCCAGCGTACCCGTTCCGGCACCCCCAGGCGAAGATAGCGTGGAACCAGGGGTTCAACCGGTGTCATGCGGAGGTTATAGCGATCCTCCTTCATCCCCTCCCGGATCTCCAGCAGATCACGGAATCCCTCCGTAGTGATCAGCCCTACCCGTGCTCCCTTGCGCTCGACCAGGGTATTGGTGGCCACCGTGGTCCCATGAATGATCAGCGTTGTCTCGGCCAGGAAATCCTCCAGGGTTCGCTGGTACGCCTCGGCGATCTCCTGCAGGCCGGTAAGGACCCCTTCGGAAGGATCTGCAGGGGTGGATGGAGTTTTAAAATAGCGAGGGACCTCCCCTTCTGCTCCCACCACGAAGTCTGTAAAGGTTCCTCCCACATCGATACCGATTTTGTACATGCCCTCTCCTCTCTTTCCTCTCACGGCTTCTGTTCGCACCAGGGGGGTTAGATATTGACCAGATGATCCAGGAGGGACTTGCGGATCACCACCGAACGTCCGGAGAGGGAGATATACCCTCGTCTTTCCAGATCGTTCAGCACCCGGGTCACCGTTTCGCGGGAGGCGCCGACCATGCTGGCAAAGTCTTGATGAGTCGGGCGTTTGGGGATGATGATCTCCCCTTGCTCTCCGGGTACCCCTACATTTTTGCCCAGGGTCAACAGGGTCTTGGAGATGCGGGTATACACATCCAGCAGGGCCAGGTTGCCGATCTTCTCATCCGTCTCTCGTAGCCGGTTACAAAGGGCAATAAGAAATTTAAACAGGATGGTGGATGACTCTTTGATCTGGTTGAGAAACTCCTGCTTTTGCAGCACGAGGAAGGTGGAGTCCTCGGTGGTCATGACCGTGGCCGACCGGGGACGGTCATCCAAGAGAGACATCTCCCCGAAGAAATCCCCGGCCCGTAGGAAGGTCAGGATGAATTCGCGACCATCCACCCCCAGAATCATGACCTTGACCTCACCGTTTAGAATGAGATAGAGGGCATCTCCCGGGTCACCCTCCAGAAAGATCACGCTCCCTTTAGGATAGGTTTTCTGTCGAGTAACACTGTAGATTGCTTCCAATTCCTGGTCATTGAGCTCAGCAAAAAGGGGGACGGTCTTTAAGATCTCTTTTGAGGGTTCTTGAATCATCTCTCTTCCCCTTCTCCCGCTCGTCTCCTTAAGGGATTCCCTTTACGGGCAGCGCCTCAAGGTCAAAGAAAACTAAGGAAGATCCTTATGAAACAGCCCTACTATATCAGAAGGGCTAACAGCGATCAAGCAGGAAATGCCCGGAGTTCCACGTGGTATCTGTTTCAGGTTCGTGGCATGGCTCCTGCCTGGAGATGGCGTTGCTCCACGGGTACAAAAGAGGGGCTGCCCGTACCCCAGGAACGACTCCAGAACCAGGTCATCTGCAAGGTCGCGGTGGAAACCGCTCCTACACTGCAGACATCCTGTGGTCATGGTGAGGCGTGTCAGCTTCCCACGAAATGGAGACAGGCCCTCCGTGGAAAAAAGCTTTGACAGTAAGGGGGAGAAAGCAGTATAGTAAAGGAAAAAGGAAACATAGCGTGCTTGGCGAGGCCATAACCGGGAAGGAGGTTGCTGATGAGTGCACCAGTCTATTACATGAACGCACGGAGCGAATCCCCGCAGACCAGCCTGGTGGTGAAGATGCTTACCGTCTTTGAAGCGGCGGGTTTAGATACCTTGATCACGCCGGGTGATGTGGTGGCCATTAAGGTTCATTGTGGCGAGTGGAACAACACCGCGTACCTCCGCCCGGTGTACGCCAGAGCCCTGGCGGATAAGGTCAAAAGCCTGGGAGGACGCCCCTTTGTCTGTGATACCACCACCCTCACCTACCAGCCCTTCTCCTCACGTTCTACCGAACTCGATCTCCTGGTCACGGCCGAGCGCAACGGGTACACCTCGGCTGCCCTCGGCTGCCCTTTCATCGTGGCCGACGGCTTTCTCGGCACCAGCGACTACCGGGTAGATATCCCGGAGGGATATATCTTGAAGGAAGCGTATATCGCGCAGGCCATTGCCGCTGCCGATGTGCTCATCGCCCTGACCCACTTCAAGGGACACCCGATGGGGGTGATCGGCGGGGCGATCAAAAACCTGGGGATCGGTGCCCAGTCGAAGCGTGGTAAGCATAACGTCCATCTGGGAGGGCATCCTAAATACAGCATCGGCAATTCCGCTGTCTTCCATCCGGAGAACTGCCGGGGCAAGCAGGAGCCGGGTTGGGAGATCCTGGAAGACTGCTGCCCGTACAACCTCTTTACGGTCACCGAGGACTCGATCCTGTGGGAGCGGGAGAAGTGCACCAGTTGCCTGGGGTGTGTGGGGGTAATGGGGCCACGTGGCATCTTTGAGTTTCCCGAGCTTAACTTTGCCGCGGTTGATGCCGCCATTGCCGATGCCTGCCTGGGCGCCATCAAGGCGGTGGGACGGGACAAGGTCGGGTTCATCAATCTGGCCATCGATGTCTCTCCCCGCTGCGATTGTGTCAACTTCGCCGATATGCCGATTACTCCCAACCTGGGCGTCTTTGCCAGCCGTGATCCGGTAGCCATCGATAAGGCCTGTGTCGATATGGCGCGCAAGGCGCAGGGGATTCCGGGATCGCTGGCCGAGGAGATGGAGGTCCATCACCCGGGAGAGAAGAAGTTCGAACTCTGCTCCGCCCTGGTGCACGGCTTGAGTGAAGAGGCGCAGATCAATACCGGTGCCCTCATCGGCCTGGGCAGCAAAGACTACGAGCTGATCGAGGTCCCGCCGGATGACCCGGCCAAGCATCGCTTCCCGCCCGATCCCCGACCCAGCCGGAAGCGCTTTGCAGAGAAGTTTGCCAAGTTCATGACCTTCCCTTACGACCGGTACGAGGGCAAGGGGTTCCTGCGAGAAGAAGAGGTGGATGTGGAACGCGTCAAGCATGGTAATGGACAGGTGGAACACACGCCGGAGACAGAAGAAGTGGTGGGTGACGATTGATCCGTGAAGCGGGGGAGGCCAGGAAGACAGGGAATGGCCTCCCCTTTTGTGTGAAAGCAGGAGGAAGGAGATGGCGACAAGAGGTGAAGAAAACCTGCAGACAACGATAGCAACCTGTAAGCGCCTGGTTAGCAGCCTGGAGGCTGAGACGGTAGCTGAAGCCAAGGCCTGGTGTGACGCCCTGTCCGAGACGATCACAACTCTGGAGGGGTTACAGGGAAAGTTCTTCTTCAAGACCAACCCCAGCATTCCGAGCACCAATGCCTGCAAGAAAGAGGTGGGACAGCTCGAGAACGCGCTCCAGCAAAAGGACTGGTCCGCTTTTGCCGCCGGGATAGACCGCTTCCGCCAGCAGGTGGAAGCCCTGGTGAAGAAGGCGGAGATGCCGGGGACGATCCTCACATGAGCGGCGTGGTCTTGATCACCGGTGGCGCAGGGAGTGTAGGCAGGGCCCTTACCAACCGGCTCCGCACCGATGGATGGGTGGTACGGGTCTTTGATCTCCCCAACTGCGATTTCAGCGGCCTGGAAGGGGTGGCAGGGATCGAGGTCTGGAAAGGAGATATCACCGATACCGGGGATGTGCAACGGGCGGTTCAGGGAATCGATGCCCTCATCCACCTGGCCGCTCTCCTCCCCCCGCTCAGCGAGCAGGATCGGGAGCGCACCTTTGCCGTCAACGTGCAGGGAACGGCCAATCTCTTGGAGGCCCTGGAAAAGACCAATCCCCAGGGGGTCTTTATCTTTAGCTCTTCGGTCAGCACGTACGGCGATACCAGCCAGACCCCTCCCCCGGTCACCGTGGATCGTCCCCAGCAGGCGCTTGATATCTATGCCGAGAGCAAGATCGCGGCAGAGCAGTGCCTGCGCAACGCCTCGCTACCGACCGTTATCCTCCGCATAGCCCCGATCGCGGTGCCGGCGTTCCAGGAACCGCCAGCGATCTGGCCCTTTCAGGCCGAGCAGCGGGTGGAGATGGTGCATCGGGATGATGTGGTGGAGGCGCTCTACCAGGCGGTAAAGGTGCGGGAAGCCTGGGGAAAGATCCTGAACATCGCCGGTGGCAAGAGCTGGCAGAAACGGGGAAGAGATTACGTGCATGATCTCTACCAGCTCATCGGTGTCCCCCTGGAAGAGGCCCGTTTCCGCCAGGATCCGGGGTGGGTAGACTGGTATGATACGACCGAGTCGCAACACCTGCTCCACTACCAGCGCACCTCCTATGCGCAGTACCTCTCGCAGCTCCGCACCCTGCTGGAGGAACTCTTTGCCGAGTAAAGGTGGGAGCACGGAGAAGGTCAGGCACGCCAGGGGACAACGCCCTCTTCTCGGTGGCCCCGGCGGGGTGCTTCTCAGGGATGGAAATTTCGTGTGCCCTTTATTCGGGATCCAGCGCGTAGGGGCGCAGCGTGCTGCGTCCCTACCAGATAGCTGGTGGCCTGTGTGCTTCGGGTAGGGAACGCGCTGCAAACAGGAGCAGGGGCTTTTGGAGACAGGAGAGTGATTTGAGTATCATCTGAGGTGGCCTGCAGGAACCTGATCGGCCTGAAAAGGAGTGAGCATGCAGAAGACGATTCCGATTGAGAACACGGCCCAGGGATACCTCGAGCTCTTGCGTGAGCGGGGCATCAAATACTTCTTCGGCAATGCCGGTACCGACTTTGCCTCCCTGGTCGATGGCTTCGCCAAGTTTGCGGAAGAAGGGAAGACCTTTCCCCAGCCTATCACGGTCCCGCATGAGTACGTGGCTGTGAGCATGGCGCACGGTTACTACCTGGTTACCGGTGAACCCCAGGTGGTGATGGTGCATGTGATCGTGGGAACCGCTAACGCTTCAGGTGCCATCATGAATGCGGCCCGGGCCAATGTCCCCATCCTCTTTACCGCCGGCCGTACCCCTATCACCGAGGCAGGTCTGCCCGGCTCCCGTAACGTCCGCATCCACTGGGCGCAGGAGTCGTTCGATCAGGGAAGCCTGATCCGGGAGTTTGTGAAGTGGGACTACGAGTTGCGACACTTCTCGCAACTCGAGGCAGTGGTGGATCGTGCCCTGGCCATTGCCATGAGCGAACCGCGGGGACCGGTCTATCTGACCTTACCGCGAGAAGTGCTGGCCGAAGCGCATACGGAGCTCACCTTCACCCCGGGAGGAAGGCAGCAGCGGGGTGGACTGAACTATCCTGATCCGGCCCAGATCACGGAAGTGGCTCGACTCCTTGCTCAGGCAGAATCTCCCCTGATCATTACGGCCGGGGTGGGGAGGGATCCGCAGGCGGTCACCGCACTGGTCGAATTGGCCGAATCCTTTGCCATCCCGGTCGTGATCGGGATGAATCAGATGTATCTGAACTTTCCGACCACCCATCCGCTGCATCTCGGCTTTGACCCGGCTCCCTACCTGCGCACGGCCGATCTGGTCATGGTCCTCGATTCTGATGTCCCCTGGCTCCCTACAGAAGTAACCCCTCCCCAGACGGCTCGCATCATCCAGGTGCGACCGGATCCTCTCTTCAGCCGCTATCCGCTGCGGAGCTATCCGACCGACATCGCCATTGCTGCCGACCCGGCAGTGACCCTGCGCCTGCTCACCCAGGAGTTAGCCTCCTACCGGAAAGCCGCCCTGACCAGGATCGAGAAACGTTTTGCCGCGGTACGTGCAGAGCATGAACGGCAGCGACGGCACTGGCAGGAGCAGGCCAGGATGGTCAGGGATGACCGGCCGATCGATCCGGCCTGGCTCTCCGCCTGTATCAATCAGGTGAAGGACGAGGAGACGATCCTGGTCAACGAGTACGACCTGCTTCCTACCCAGGTCGATC
>RFHZ01000360.1 GCA_003696125.1 Nitrospinota bacterium | reverse complement strand
GTATGGAGTGGAGAGGCCTCTACACCTGAGGAAGATCTCAAGGAGATCCTCCACACCCTGCGCACAATCGAGACCCGTTTGCAGGCCATTGAAAAGAAGCTCGATCTCCTCTGGAGCCTGCGACCCGATTTCGCCACCCTGATGCCGGAGTTCAGCGAGCGCTTCCACGTGCTCCACTTTGCCGGGGAAGCCGGGGATTGGGCCACGGCCGGCCATGAATTCCTGCAGATGAAACGGGTCGCCGAGCAGTTAAAAGCGATCGATCCGCAAAGAGGGGTGCTCCTGGAGAGCTTTCTGGCCCCCTTCTTTACCGGGATGCAAGAGATCATCGCCGATGGCGATCGTGCCCGCTTCCTTACCCTGCTAGACCAGACCACGGCCCTCTGCAATAGCTGTCATGCGGCGGTGGGCAGCCCATTTATCAAGGTCTCCCTGCAGCCGACCGTCTCCCTGCGGCACCCGCACATCTTTACCCCCAGCCAGATGGCCGCAGGGCATAAGCATGGACACGAGGCGATGGAGGAGGAGAAAGAGGAACACCACGAAGAAGAGGAAAAAGGACACCACGAAGAGGAACACCAGGAAAAGGATAAACATACTCCCTAGACACCAGAACCGGGTTGTCCCCTCACCTCGCTCGCCATGGCCTTCCCCCTCCCTCCCTGGCCAGAGGACCGGGGCCGGCTTCGGCCAGGGGCAAGGGGCTGGTGTTCCTGCCAGGTGTGAGACGGGCAAGGAGAGCATATGCAAGGGATGAAGCTGGGAACACGTTTGACCGTTGTGCTCATCGGACTGCTGCTGGTGGTCATGGTGGTGCACGCGGTGGTGGAGATCCTGAAAGGCAAGGAACACCTGCTCCAGATGCTGGCCAAAGATGCCGACCTGCTGGTGCGTGTGCTCATTTCCGACTCCTCTTCCCCTGACCCCTCTGCACTCCGGTCATTTGCGGATCGGATAGCGGAGAAGGAGGAGATTCAGGCCCTGCGCTGGTTTGATTCGCAGCGAAAAGTCCTGCTCTCGGTAGGGACGCTGCCCCCAGAGATTGTCCTGACCGACGTGCTCTGGCAGCAGCTCTCCCGCTCCCACCAGAGTGTGAGCCAGGTGTACCGGACACCAGGAGGCAGCCTCTTTGCCTACTGGCGTCCCCTGTTTGCTCCAGACAACACCATCAGCGGTGCGGTGCTGCTGGTGCTGCCGGTTGCCAATGTCGATCTCTTTGAACAGACCGCTATCGTGCGCAATCTCCTCTCTATCGCCGGTATTACCCTGCTGCTGAGCCTGGCCATCGTGACCCTGGTGCGACGCTGGGTCACAGTCCCCCTGGCTGCCCTCCTCACCGGTATCGAAGCGCTGGGACGGGGAGAGTGGTCCTGGCGGATTCCGATCCGGCGATCAGACGAGGTGGGACAGGTAGCCGCAGCCTTCAATCGCATGACCGGACTGCTGCACGAGGCGCAAAGACGCCTGATCGAAGAAAAGGAGTACTCGCACAGCATCATCGAGAGTATCACCTCCGGGATCATCGTGGTGGATACGGCCGGACGGATTACGACCTGGAATCGCGCCATGGAGGAAGAATACCGGATTCCAGCCGCAGAGGTTCTGGGAAGACCACTGGCTGAGGTGTTCCCTGCGCTGGAAAAGAAAGGGGTCATCACCGCGGTGGAACAGCTCTGCCGGGGAGAGAAACCTACCGTGCAGCTCGATGCCGTGACCCATCATATCCGGAACCGGGGTGACGTGATCTTGAATATCCGTGGATATACCTTGAGAAATATTGCCGGACACCTGCAGGGGGCGGTGCTGGTCATCGATGATATCACCGAGAAGATCTTGCTGCAGCGACAGGTGGTGCAGGCGGAAAAGCTGGCTGCTGTGGGGCAACTCACCGCCAGCCTGGCGCATGAGATCGGCACGCCGCTTAACATCATCCAGACGCGGGCTGAATACATGCTGAAGAAGCTCCCTCCCGAAGCCTTTCCCCGGGCACAACTGGAAAAGATCCTCCAGCAGATCGACCGTATCGTGCGTATCGTGCGCCGTCTGCTCGACTTTACCCGCCAGAAAGCCCCCTCCTTCCAGCCGGTGCATCTCTCCGTCCTGCTGGAAAACCTGGGGGAATTGCTGGCCGCGCAACTCCGCCGGCAACGGATCACCCTGGTCCTCCCTCCCCGGGAGACGCTCCCCGTTATCGAAGGGGATGGTGATCAACTGCAACAGGTCCTCTTTAACCTGGTATTAAACGCTATCCAGGCCATGCCCCACGGGGGGACCGTGACCGTAACCGTCCGCACAGAACAAGAGGGGAAGCGGGAAAAGGTCATCCTCTCCGTGCAGGATACCGGACCAGGCATCCCGCCTGAGCACCTCCCCCATATCTTTGAGCCCTTTTTTACCACCAAGCCGGCCGGCACCGGTACCGGTCTGGGACTGGCGATCAGCCGGCAGATCGTGCAGGCCCATGGAGGAACATTGACCGTGACCAGCACCGTGGGAAAGGGAACCACCTTTACCCTGACCCTGCCCCGCTCTCAGCGAGATCCGGGATAAAATGGCTCCAGGATAGGGGCCAGGGGACCATACCCGGCACATCGGTTGTCGCGACCAGGGAACTCCCCGGCTGAAGGAAAAAGAGCTGCCCCCTGTTCCTGTCGGGATGCCATCTGTTATAATAGGGATTGGGCAGGTGGATGAAGGGAGAAAAGGAAAGGAGAAGCATGCAGACCGTGCCAGCAACCATTCTGGTGGTCGATGATGACCCGGAGATGACCACCGTTCTGCAGGAGATCCTCTCCGAGGAAGGCTGGGAGGTGGAAACGGCCGGGGACGGAGAAGAGGCTCTGGCCAAACTCCGACAACAGGAGTACGAGTTGCTCCTGACCGATTTGCGTATGCCGGGTATGGACGGGATGACCCTCATGGAACAGGCCCGCCTCCTGTACCCGGACATCCAGGTCATCGTGATCACAGCCTTTGGCAGCATCGATTCGGCCATTGAGGCCATGAAACAGGGGGCCTACGATTACATTACCAAACCCTTCCACCTGGACGAGATGCTCCTCACCATCCACAAGGCGCTGAAGGAGCGGGCCCTCCACCGGGAGGTGGTGCGACTCCGCCAGGAAGTGGAGCAGACGTATGAATTTGCCAATATCCTCGGTAAAAGCCCGGCCATGCAGCACCTCTTTACCATGATGCGCCGGGTGGCACAGAGTACGGCCAACGTCCTCATCACCGGCGAGAGCGGCACCGGGAAAGAGCTGGTAGCCAAAGCGATTCATTACCACAGCAGCCGCAAGCAGGGCCCCTTTATCCCGGTGAACTGCGGGGCCATTCCTGAAGAATTGCTGGAGAGTGAGCTGTTCGGATACGTGCGCGGTGCCTTTACCGGGGCCCAGCGGGAGAAGATGGGCTTATTTGAAGCAGCCCATGGTGGGAGCCTCTTCCTGGATGAGGTGAGTGAGATGCCGGCTTCCCTCCAGGTCAAACTCCTCCGCGCCATCCAGGAGAAAGAGGTGCGCCGGATCGGGGCAACACAGGCTCGCCAGGTCGATGTCCGCATCATTGCCGCCACCAACCGTGACCTCCTGACCGAAGTGGAACAGGGGCGGTTCCGGGAGGACCTGTACTACCGGTTAAACGTGCTCCCCCTCCATATCCCCCCCCTGCGTGAGCGTCCCGAAGACATCCCCCTGCTGGCCACCCATTTTCTCCGCAAGTACGCCGAGCGCAATGGAAAGGCGGTGCAGGGGATCAGTGAACCGGCGCTTAAACTCCTCCTCGACTATCCCTGGCCGGGTAACGTGCGCGAGCTGGAAAACGTGATCGAACGGGCCGTGATCCTGGGTCAATACGAGAGGATAACGCCGGCCGATCTCCCGGAGATGCTGACCGCACGCCGGCCAGAGTACGCCTTGCTCGAACGGGGGAAGCGACAGCGGTTAACGCTGGAAGAGCTGGAACGGGAGTACATCCTGCAGGTGCTGGAGGAAGTGAAAGGCAACAAGCAGAAAGCGGCAGAACGGCTCGGCATCGATCGCAAGACCCTCTATCGCCGGCTGGAACAATACCAGCAACTGAGCCAGGATGCCGGTAAGGGATGACGGCAGGGAAGGAAAGGAGAGTAATCTACGATGCAGGAACGGTTACTTATCGGAACAGTGGCCACGCGAGCAGGACTGAATCCTCGTACCTTACGCTACTATGAAAGTATCGGCCTGCTGCCCCCTCCTTCCCGCACGCCAGCCGGGTATCGCGTCTATTCTCCCGCCATCTTTGACCGGCTCGACTTTATCCGCAGGGCGCAGACCCTGGGACTGACCCTGGCCGAAATCCGGGAAATCCTGGCTGTACGCGATACAGGAATACTTCCCTGTCACCAGGTAGCCCAACACCTTGCAGAGAAGATCACCATTATTGAACGGAAAATCGCCGAACTACAGACACTAAAAGCCACGCTTTCAACCCTGCTGGCCACACTGCGTACCGCGCAACAACGGTCGGATAGCGAGAGAACGATCTGTCCCTATATTCAACACATGGAGACGACCAGGGAAAAGGGCTTGAGCTGATGCGGCCCGTTTCCCTCTGGTAAGTCCCACCTGCCTGCCTCAACCCGGCGAGAGCCCTTTCCTGGCGAGTATATTCGCGACGGCAGAACCAGGCGATCTCCTCTCCACTACTTTTCCCTTGACCTTCCAGTTTGCTGGAAGGTGTATACTGTATCTCACCTGGGAAAAACTTCGTATACCGGTACCGGCAGGATGAGTAGAGGAGATCCGATGGAGCAAGCCGGGTCAACCGAGAAGCTGCAGCTCAAAGTCGGTGGCATGTCCTGCTCCTTCTGCGTGACCAGTATCACCAGGGCACTGGAACGCATGAAGGGCGTGCACAACGCCCATGTAAACCTGGCTCACGAAGAGGCCTTGATCGAATATGACCCCCAGCAGATCACGCCAGTTCAACTCCAGGAAACGCTGCGTGACCTCGGATATACGGTCCGAGATGCTGCCGGGGAGCGGACTCTTGCCGAAGAAGAAGCCACCCTGCGACGCGAGCGCAACAATCTGCTCCTGGCCGCAGGATTTGCCCTCCTCGCGGTCATCCCCATGCTCCTGATGTGGCGGGAGGTACTACCACCATCCGCATGGCCGGTCCTCCGCTGGCTTATGCCGACCCTGGCCCTCTCCACCCTCCTGGGACCGGGCTGGCACATCCTGACCATGGCCTGGGCCAGTCTCCGTCGAGGGATACTCAACCAGCATGTGCTGCTGGAATTTGGTGCCTTTGCCGGGCTCATAGGCGGCTTTCTCGCCTATCTCTTTCCTGGCTTCCCATTATTAGACTTCTTTGCCGTCACCGTCTTTGTCACCACCTACCATCTCCTCTCCGGCTACACCTCGTTGCTGGTGCGCACCCGGAGTTCGCAGGCTGTCCGCACGCTCCTGGCCCTGGTACCACCAACAGCCCGCGTCGTGCACAACGGCCAGGAAACCGAGGTGCCCATCGAACAGGTGCAGCCGGGCGATCTGGTCCGCATCCGCCCCGGGGAAGCGATCCCGGTAGACGGTGAGGTGGTGGAAGGCCGATCCGGCGTGGACC
>RFHZ01000359.1 GCA_003696125.1 Nitrospinota bacterium | reverse complement strand
CTGCTGCGCCACCCGCCGGGGATCCAGGACCATGGTCAAGGTGCGGGTCAGTTCGTTGAGCATGGTGAGTTGTTGGGCGTGTTGGAGGGTGGTTTCGTGGAGCCGGGCGTTCTCGATGGCGATGGCGGCCTGACCGGCAAAGAGGGAGAGGATCTGCCGGTCCTGTTCGCTAAAGGTCTGGTGGGCCTGCTCGGTTTGCAGGACGATTACCCCCAGGAGCCGATCCCGGTACAGAAGCGGTTCGGCTAAAACCGCCTGCACCCCACCCCGTTCCAGCGCGGTCGACAGGGCATACGGGGACGAGCGATAATCGTTCACGATCATCCCTGCTCGTCGCCGGGCTACCGTGCCTACTACCCCTTCTCCCAGCCGCAAACGACGCCCCTCCATGCATCCCCAATGGTCAGGCCAAAACTGGGGAACCAGTTCCTGAGTCGCCTCCTCCCAGAGGAAAATGGCTCCAGAGGACACCCCAACGAGTGCTGCCGCCCGCTGACTGATCAGGTGTAAGAGGCTGATCAGGTTCAACTCACGGGTGATCTCCTTGGTCACCTCTTGCATGGTCTGCAGGTGCTTCATCTGCTCCAGGAGGAGCTTCTCGCTCCGCTTCTGGCGGGCAAGTTCCTGCGTGCGCTGCGCAATCCTCTGTCGTAACACCTCTGGTTGCCGGGCCATCCTGTAAGCAAAGGAGGCGATCAGGAGGCTGCAGAGCCCTACCAGGAGATGAGCTGCACCCAAGGGAAAAGGGGAAGAGGGAAGGGAGAGAGAGAGCGTCCAGTGGCCAGCCGGGACGGCAATGCTCACCGAGGTGGCCTGGGAAGGGATGAGTTTCCCGGATCGGGCCAGGACGATGCGTTCCTGGCTCTCCGGACGACGAGCGGAGAGTTCGTAGGCGTAGCCCGCTTCTGGCAACAGGTTGATATGACTGCCTTCCAGAAGATCTGAGAGGCGAAGCACCGCTACGGTAAAGCCCCAGAAGACTTTCTTCCCGGTGCTGCTCGACAGGAAGACCGGTAGATGTCCCATGATCCCCTGCCCCCCTTGTGGCAACGCAAACGGGCTGGTCAGGGAGAGTTCCCCGGATTGCATGGAACGCATGACTTGGGCCCGGCACCGCGGGTCCTTGAACAGGTCACGACCCAGTATGGTTTCGTTCCCGGTCAGAGGGTACACATGTGACACCACCCCCTTGGGGGCTAACTGAAGGCTGCGTAATCCCTCATGGAAGGCGATCAGGGTGGCGGCCAGGAGCTCAAAATTCTCCACATGTCCCTGCCCGCGCTGTACCAGGCTGGCCAGGGCAAAGGTAGAGGAGAGGGACCGCTCCAGTTGCCGCTGCAACGAGGAGGCATAATTGCTGGCA
Organism: Nitrospinota bacterium; assembly: GCA_003696125.1. Taxonomy (GTDB): domain Bacteria; phylum Tectomicrobia; class Entotheonellia; order J063; family J063; genus J063. The sequence goes on along the minus strand of RFHZ01000359.1, from coordinate 5,901 downwards.
GTCTCCAGCAACGCCCGGCGTTGCTCCGCCTGCCTGGCGCGTTTGATGCTGATGATCAGAGCCTGGCCTATACTGAAGGCGAGCAGAAAGACGACAACGGTGAGTAAGGAGCTTCGGACTTTAGCCATTCCGGTCTTCCCCTCCCGGCCATAGCGATGTTAAACTTCTTCTTCGAGCAGAGGAGTCCTCTACTCCGCCTTTCCCTTCTGTAAAAACCTTTACCCCGGAAGGAAAAGACCAGGAGGAAAGAGGGGCAGGGAAAAGCAATGCGGCGAGTCTCTCCCCCTCTCTTACTGACAGCAGGTCAGGAGTAAGCGGGCTGCGTCCGGATTTTCCTTTATATCGACAAAGTGTAACCCGGCCCCCTCTCCCTTCCCATGATGCACCACCCGTGCCCGTAATCTGAGCGGCTCTCCACTGGGCAGGACAAAGGTGGTGGTAACGATTTCACCGAGCGGCAGCTCCTGCGCGTACCTGACAAAGATCCCTTCAGGAGAGAGATTGGTGGCCAGTCCTGTCGCAACATATCCCCCTCGCCGTCCACCATAGACACAGGCACAATCTACACGAAAGGCTACCGGTTTACGGGCATGGCGTCGTGCTTCGATTCCAGGTCGGGCGGGTGGCTTCTCCTGAGAAGAGGGGACAGAACAGACGGCTTGCAGGCGGTGTAGAGATTCGTCCGGTGTCTGGTCCAGGGCAACGAAGCAGAGCCCCACTCCCCCGTTCTGCCTGTGCACCACCCGGGCTTTCCCCTTTACCGGTTCTCCTGTGGGCAGGGAAAAGGCCAGGGCCAGCGTTTCACCAGGGGAGAGGGTAGTGGAAGGTTCAAGGAACAATCCCCCTGGCGAGAGATTTCTGGCCATGCCGATATTCGCCCGTCCCCCTTCGTCCACATAGTCTACCCGCAGGGTCACCCCTTTCCGAGGGGCATGCCGGCGCTCACCCACTGCGTCCATAGGTGATCTCCCACTGATCGAAAGCCATGATTAGATATTGTACTTGCTTCTATTATACTACACTTTTCCCCCGGACACAATCTTTTTTCTGTCGCCTGCCGGCCACCGGTATCCCTCAAGGAAAAAGAGGCGGTAGAGCCAGCTCCTGGCTCTACCGCCAGAGGATTCAATCGCTGGAAGCCGGAGTAGGAGAAGCGAGCCCGTACTCCTTGATCTTCTCCTCAAAACGTCGCAGCACCCGTTCCCGCAACTCGTTAAAGAATTCCGGGGTAATAAAATGGGGGAGCTTGACATTCGGATTCCGGGTATAGGTACGGGCCGGCAGCACATAGTCATCCAGGGTCGTTCCCTGCTTCCGCTCCAGCAACAACCCGCGCAGGTAGGTGCGCATGGTGGCGTCAAACATGTCTTGAGGGGTAAGCGTTACCCCGTACATGTCCTGGAAGGCTTTGACCAGATGCGCATCTGGGGCTCCGGCAAACTTGCAGACCCCGAGCAGATCATCCCGCGTATAGTAAATACCCCGGTTGACGATGGCATCCTCCCAGTAATCCATATCGGTCTTGCCTTCAAAGACCAGGAGGAGGAAGGTGCGCATCGACATGTGTCCCCCGGCAATGGCAAAGGGATAGCCGGGATTGGTCTCCGGCAGATAGGCCGGCAGCTCCACCCCCTTGCAATGCATGGCGTAATCGGTCTCCCCTAGCGACTCGGAAAGCCGTTTCACCCCCTGGCCGATCTCCGGCACCCGGCCCTGAGCCGCCTCACGGATCAGGTGACAGGTCTTCTCAAAATCGCCAAAGGTTACCCCGTTCAGAATCGGTTTATCCGGATGCTTCTGGTTGTAGTCCATCACATAGCCGAGGGTGACCCCCAGGCTGATGGAATCAAAGCCGAGTTGATCCACCAGCTCCACGATCTCCAGCGCCTGCTTCTGGTCATAGATCCCCAGGTTGATGGTCAGCATGTCCAGCGGTTCGTAATCGAACTTGGTATAGAACTTCCCGGCCTTGCGCTTCCCATCCTCCTCCACCGCTTCATAGATGTTCTTGTGACAGGCGATGCCGCACTGCCAGCACGACTCATCTTTGATCACGTAAAGCGGTTCCATGGAGTCCCGGTAGAGGGGTTTCGGGTCATCGTTCCCTTGCGGCCAGAAGTTCTTCTCCGGCAAGGCCCCCAGGGGATGGAGTCCGGCCACGTTGCGCCAGGTACCTCCTCCCCCATTCCCCTTATCCTTGTCCCGGTAGTTACGTGATCCCTCCCCCCGGGCAATCTCTCTATTCGCCTCCAGCACCCCGGCCGGTAGCTTTCCCCGTTTGCGGTCTGGTGCCTGGGCCACGATGGCCAGCACGTTCTTCGAGCCCAGGATGCTCCCCATGCCCCCGCGGCCGGCGAAACGGGGCTTACAGTCCTTGGTGCGCAGCTCATTCTCCGTGCTGCAGGCAATGGAGGCAAACCGGTTCGTCTGCCAGTGCTCTCCGGCCGGGCCCAGGGCAGCAATATGAGCGTCTGGATACCGTTCGGCCAGCGTCAGGATCTTCTCATGCGTGGTCTTCCCCACCAGGTCGCTGGCATCCTCCAGGGAGAAACGCGGTCCATTTTCCCCAGAACGAATCAGCAGATAGACCGGTTGGGGAGCGCGACCGACAAAGATCACCTCATCTACCCCGGCCGCCAGGAGCTTGGTGGCGAACTTACCCGAAGCGGCTGACCACATGGCCAGCGGCATCCCGTTGTTCGCCACCTTCAGCGGGCTGTACCCGGAGAAGAAGATCCGCAGGCCGGTCATCACCTCGGTGCCGGAGAGGCTGCCGAGGTTCATGATCAGTGGTGCAGACGGATCGTACGCCTCGCGCACCGTATATTCGCCGAGCAGCTTGAAGGCGCGGCCGATGCCTCCCAGAAAATCCTCCATATCCTGACAGGGGACAACCGTCGTGACAAACTCTCCCCGATGCAGGTAGACGGTACAGCGACGAAACTTGTAGTCGGTAATCTGCTTATTCGGGCTGGTACTCTCGGTCCACATGCGCCTTGCTCCTCCTTCTATCCCTTACTGCCGGGCAGGCAGAAACCACCTGTTCCCGGGTCCCTGCCTGCCCGGCAGACTCTATGCCATGCCTTACCCGTAATGCCGGTCAAAGATCTCCTGCGCGCGTGCCTGGGCCCTTTTGGCCGCCTCGGCCGGGTCCACACCACGCAACAGGACCTCATGCGCCATGTCCGGGATGATATAGGCGTTCACCACCTCAGAGATGGCCGGGCTGGGAGGCGACTTGGCCCCCACGATAAACCCGTACTCGGGCATCTTGATGAATTCGCTGAAGACCGGCCGCTCCTGCCAGAACTTGGTCTTGGTCAGGCGACGATACACCGGCACGGTGCGGCCTCCCGCTTCCTCTACCAGGCGGGCATAGCGGTCCGGTTGCATCATCCACCTCATGGCATCCTTGACCAGATTCGGCTCCTTGGTCTTCTTAAAGGCCCCATAGGCCCAGACATCGAGCAGGCTGTAAGAGCCGGCCGGTCCTGGCGGAATAGGGGAGAGACCGGTTTTGCTCATCAGATCCGGATCGTTGACCGCCAGGTAGGAGAAGATGCTGGTCGGATTACAGACAAAGGCAACCTGTTTAGACTGGTACGCCTTGTTGTTCCCCCCATCATCCCAGCCGATGGCTCCCTTGGGGATGATCTTATCCTCGTTGTACATCTTGTTGAGGAACTTTAATCCCTCCACCGTGCCCGGCGAATCGATGCTCAACGTCCTCTCATCCTTGGTCATCCAGCCACCGAAGAGCCAGAGGATGTTCTGGATGTTATCGACCCCGTCCAGAGCCCGGCCCAGGCAGAAACCGGCTCCGTACAGGTACGGGGGTTTCTGGATCTTCTTGCACACCTCGACAAACTCGAAGATATCCTTGGGATAGTCGAGTCCCGCCTTTTCCAGCAGGTCCTTCCGCCAGTGCATCGGCCAGGGATTCAAGGCCAGCGGCAGGCCGTACGCTTTCCCGTCATGCTCTACCGCCACCAGGGCAGGAGGGAAGAGGCCCTCCGGCTCCTTTTTCATCTCGCTCAGCAGATCGGTAACCTCCAGCAACTGGCCGATGGATCGATAGTACTGCGTATCCGCATCGTAGAGCATGGAGAGGTCAGGCGGTGCTCCCCCCTCCACCGCGGTCTGCAGCTTGCGCGTGATCTGGGGACCGGGGACGATGACCACATTGACCTCGGCCTTCGCCTGCCGGGCAAAGGCGGCAAACTGCTCCCGGATAATGGCATCGGCCTTGGGATTAAAGAACCCGATGGTCCAGACCGTCATGCGGGGTTTGGCCGCCCAGGCACTACGGGAGAGCCAGGTCGGTACCGTGGCCGCACCGGTGAGCACGGCTACCCGCTGTAACATCTCTCTACGCGTCATGTTCTTCCTGCTCATGGCATTCCCTCCTTCCTCGCTATAGGTTCGCTTCTACCGATTCAGGCTTTGACCGCTCCTACCACCAATCCCTTGATCATCAGGCGTTGAAACAGGAAATAGATCAGAATCGTCGGTATCGATGCCAAAACACTTCCCGCCATCATCTGTCCCCAGAAGAAGATGTCCTCCACCATCAGGCTACTCAATCCCGAGGTGATGGTCTGTGACCACTTGTTCTGGGTGAACATGATGGCGTAGAGGAATTCGTTCCAGGAGAGGGTAAAGGAAAACAGGGTCACCACGGCGATGGCCGGACCGGAGAGGGGAAAGATGATGCGGAAGAGGGTCCCCAGGTGGGTACACCCATCGACCAGCGCCGCCTCGTGTAGCTCTTTGGGCACGGTTTTGAAGTAGCTCATCAGCATCCAGGTGCAGAAGGGGACCGTAAAGGTCAGATGGGCCAGCATCAGCCCATAGATGCTATCGATCAGGTGGAGATTGCTGAACAGGGAAAAGAGGGGAAAGGCCAGGAGCACCGGGGGGATGAGATAGGTGACGATCATGCTCCGCGCCATCAGATGGCGACCGGGAAAACGGAGATAGATGATGGCATAGGCGCCGAGCATCCCTAAGAGAATGGAGGCGGTGGTGGTGACCAGGGCGATGCGGATGCTGTTGTAAAAGAAAGAGGGGAAGGGACGTTCTAGCAGGATGGTGGTGTAGTTTTTCCAGGTGAACTCATGCGGCACCAGGGTCGCCTCTGGCCCGTAAATCTCCTTATCGTGTTTAAAGGAGGTCACCACCACCCAGTAGATCGGTCCCAGGGTCCAGAGGCAGAGCAGGACCAGCACGAGATAGGTGACCAGCGCCACTACCGGGCTGCTAAACTGTCTCTTCTCTACCACTTCCATCACAATTCCGCCTGTTCCAGCATCTTCCTGGTCAGCAGCGTGATGGCCACCAGGAAGAGGGGGAAGAAGATCAGGGTGACCGCGGCCGCCCTCCCCAAAAGATGCTGTCCCTGGAAGATCTCCAGGGCGAGATTGGGGAAGATCTGCGTGGCATAGTCGGGTCCCCCATTGGTCAACAAGTAGACGAACTGCACCTCATTGGCCGTCCAGATGGTGGAGAGGAGTACCGTGATGGCGATGACATGCCGGATGCTGGGCAGGGTGACGTAGAAGAACTTCTGGATGGCAGAGGCGCCATCGATATCGGCCGCCTCGTATAGCTCGACCGGCACCGCCTGCATCCCGGCCAAAAAGTTCATGCTGTAAAACGGGGTGCCCTGCCAGACCACCACCGCCACCACGGAGAACATGGCGATGGCCGGATCGCTCAGGAAATAGATGAACTCTTCGCGCCCGAAGTAGCGGACCAGGATCAGGTTCAGCACGCCGTTCATATCGTCATAGATCCAGCGGAAGTTCAGGGCGGTCATCACCGCCGGAATGGCCCAGGGGGCAAAGAGGAGGGTACGGAAGAAGTTGCGGAAACGGATCGGCTGGTTGAGGACAGTAGCCG
>RFHZ01000358.1 GCA_003696125.1 Nitrospinota bacterium | reverse complement strand
GGCACAAAGGCACACAGGCACAGAGGACTTACTCATCACTCGTTACTCGTTACTCATTACTCATTACTCATCACTCATTACTCATTACTCATCACTCATTACTCATTACTCATTACTTATCCCTCATTACTCATTACTCATCACTCATTACTCAGTCCTCAGTCCTCAGTCCTCATCACTCGTTACTCATTAGGCATGAAGCCGAAAAAGCACCTGGGACAACACTTCCTGGTCGAACCGGCCTTTATTCGTAAGATTGTGGAGACGGCCGATATTCAACCCGAGGAGGTGATCATAGAGATCGGGCCGGGAACGGGGAAGCTGACCGAAGCCCTGCTGCAGCAAGGGGGAAGGGTCTTTGCCATTGAGCTGGACCAGGAACTCGTCACCCTGCTCCGGTCCCGCTTTGCCTCCCAGGAGAGGTTTATCCTCTACCACGCCGATGCCCTGGCCTTCCCCTATGCCTCGCTACCCCAGCCGGCCAAGGTGGTGGCCAATCTCCCCTATAATATCGCCTCTCCCCTGATCCTGAAGCTGCTGGGCTACGGTCCTGCCTTTTCCCGTCTCTTGCTCACGGTACAGAGAGAGGTGGCGGAACGGATCGTGGCCGGACCAGGAGGGAAAGAGTACGGGGTATTGAGCCTGCTCGTGCAATACAGGGCCCGGGCCCGCATCTGCTTTCGGATTCCTCCCACCGCTTTTTCCCCGCGTCCCCGGGTCTTCTCTGCCCTCCTGGAGCTGGTCCCCTACCGTACCCCTCCGGTGGTGATCGAGCAGGAAGCGAGCTTTATCCGGACGATAAAGGCGGCCTTTGCCCATCGCCGGAAAACGGTAAAAAACAGCCTGAAACAGGTATTGGGAACACGGGTCAGCGAGCAGACCCTACGGGAGGTGCTGGTGCAGGCGGGTATTGAAGAGAGGCGACGGGCCGAGACCCTCTCTTTAGAAGACTTTGCCCGCCTGAGTAATCTCCTCTTTTCCTCTCTGTCGTCTAATGCAGCAGTTTCCCGATCCGATCCCAGCGGATCCGTTCGACGATCTGACAGGACCAGGCTGCAGGAGCTCTGACAAGCCAGGGGAAGGATCGGGTCAGGTTGTAGCAGGCCTGGCGAACCGGTTTGCTCCCGTTCCAGGACCAGTACACCATGAAGGCCTTCCCTTTGATCTTCCGGATATCCAGAAATCCCCAGAAGCGGCTGTCCATGCTGTTATCCCGGTTATCCCCCATCATGAAGAGGTGACCGGCCGGCACGATAACGGGGCCGTAGTTGTCACGGGGGGAGAGATCTTTGGGCTGGATGGTCGTGTCTTCATAGATCGCATACGGTTCTTCCAGCAGTTCCCCGTTGATGTATACCCGTTTATCACGGATCTCGACCTGCTCGTTAGGCAGGCCGATCACCCGTTTGATGAAATCACGGGAAGGGTCCTGGGGGAAGAGGAAGACGATGATGTCCCCTCGCTGGGGAACGGTATCCAGCAGGCCGAAGAAGTGGAACCGGTAATCGGTAAAGGGAACCTTCACCCCGTAGGCAAACTTGTTGACCAGGATGTGATCGCCGATGAGGAGGGTGGGGATCATGGAGCCGGAGGGGATCTTGAAGGCCTGCACCACAAAGGTGCGGATCAACAGGGCCAGGACAACGGCGATGACGATGGACTCGATATACTCTCGATAGACCGATTTCTTCTTCTCTTCCAAGGTAAGCTACTCTCCTTTGTTGACAGGGATTATAAGGTGTTTATGTCTGGTGACGGGAAAACTCCTCAGCACATTTCTGGCTGCAGAAGTAGTATACCACACCCCCACGGGTCTTGGTAATAGCCATGGAACGGGGAATATAGGTGTCGCAAACCGGATCCTTGACCATTTCATCCTCAACAGGTGTTTCTTCCCCGCCGGGAGGAGAAGGAGGGGAGGAACGAAAGACCCCCTTGAGCAGGGTATAGACCAGGTACCCTATGGCCAGCAGGAAGATATAGCGTATCATGGTGCTAGGCTTGTAACAGCTTGAGCTTCAACACTTCATTCATGCTGCCCGAGCGATAGCCCTGCAGATCGATGGTGACGTATCTGTACCCGATCTGCTTCAACCGGGCCGCGATCTGGTCGGCATTATCCCCTTCCCAGAAACGGGGAATGTCCTCGCGCGGCACCTCGATGCGGGCGATGTCCCCATGATGGCGGACCCGGAGCTGGGTAAACCCCTTCTCCCGCAGGAAATCTTCCGCCTGCTCGATCATGGAGAGCTTTTCTACCGTGACCGCTTCCCCATAGGGAATGCGGGAAGAGAGACAGGCGAGAGCCGGTTTATTCCAGGTGGGGAGCCCGGCCTCCTTAGAGAGCTGGCGAATCTCGGCCTTGGTCAACCCCGCCTCTTTCAGGGGACTCCTTACCTGATGGTCCTCGGCCGCTTTCATGCCGGGTCGAAAGTCACCGATGTCGTCGTGATTCGATCCTTCCACGATATAGGGATACCCTTCGCTCTCCGCGATGCGTCGCAGATGGGTAAAGAGTTCTGTTTTGCAGAAGTAGCAGCGGTTGGGGGCGTTCCGCCTGTACTCCTCCCGCTCCATCTCCGCGGTATCGATCACCCGGTGCTTCACCCCGAGCTTGCGGGCCAGGGCCAGGGTTTCCTGGAGTTGACTGTTCGGATAACTGGGGGATTTCGCTGTGACGGCCAGGACGTTGTCACCGAGTTCCTTATGTGCCACGCTGAGTAAAAAGGTGCTATCCACCCCGCCGGAGAAGGCCACGATGACCCTCCCCATGTCCCGGAGAATGGTCCGGAGATGCTCGAACTTCTGTTGCGTTGTTTTCATGGACGTCCTCTGCCTCCATCTGCTATGCAAAGCTGCTCTCCAGCCTCGATTATCGCTCTGATCCTCTTTCCCGCCACTTCCCTGCTCCTCCTCGCCGACCAGTTTGACAGGTGCGAGTCCTCCTGTGGGTATTCTAGAAGAGAGGGAGGAGAATTGCAAGTACATATCTCGGAGGGGGGACCATCCCACCGGATGCCCCCCTCTGTTCTCAGATATTATAGCCGGTGGAGACGTGTCCCCGCAGGATGTTGCGGGCGATGATCATCCGCTGGATCTCGGTGGTCCCTCCGGCGATGCGCAGGGCTCGCACCTCCCGGTAGATCCGTTCAAAGGGGAGATCTTTCATCAAGCCCATCCCCCCGTGGATCTGGATGGCCCGGTCAGCAGCCCTCCCCACCATCTCCACGGCAAAGGTCTTGACCATGGAGGACTCATGGCGCACATCCATCCCCTGGTCGTAACGCCAGGCAAAGTTATAGGTCATCATGCGGGTGGCATAGATATCGATGGCCGTATCGGCCAGCATCCACTGGATCGCCTGTCGATTGGCGATCGGCTCCCCGAAGAGGACGCGCTGCTTGGCGTAATCCCGGCACTTCTCCAGCAGGTATTCGGCAATACCGACACAGAAACCGCCGTACCGTCCCCGGTTCATGGCGTACGTGGTCCCAAAGACCTTATGTCCTTGCCCGACTCCGCCCAGGACGTTCTCATGCGGGACGATACAGTTCTCGAACACCTCTTCGCAGACATGGAGACTCCGGGCAATGGAATCGAAGACCTTGGTCACCCGGAATCCCGGTGTATCGGTATCGACGAGGAAGCAGGTGATCCCTCCGCGTGCCCCTTTGCTCTTGTCGGTCACGGCAAAGACCTTGATGTAGTCGGCGATATCGGCGTAGGTGGTAAAGTGCTTGGTGCCGTTGAGGATCCAGTGATCACCGTCTCGCACCGCCGTGGTCTTGATCATGGAGATGTCTGAACCCGCATCCGGTTCGGTCATGCCGATGGCCGGGATCTTCTCCCCGCGGATGACCGGAACGAGGTAGCGCTGCTTCTGCTCTTCCGTGCCCCAGTGCAGCACCATCTGGTCCCCGTCGGACACGACAAAACGGAGCGAGGGGTGAATCCGTCCCATCTCCTCGGCGATCATCACCTGTCCCAGCAGTCCCAATCCCCCTCCCCCGTACTCTTTGGGCATGGCCAGAGCGTAAATCCCCAGATCTACCGCTTTTTTCGTCAAAGCCTTCCGCAATTCTGGTGAGACGCCCTTCTCTTCCACTTCCCGCTCTAAGGGGCGTAACTCCTCTTCCACAAAGCGGCGTACCACCTTTTTCAATTCCTTGATCTCGTCGGGCACACGAAACTCCATGTCCGTCACCTCCATCGCTTAATTCCCTTTTCGATAAATCTTTCCTCCTCGAATGACGTGTACCGGGATCAGTTTTTGATGGCCGATCCGTTCCTCCCCGGCCGTATCCACAAAGGAGAACTCCCCTTCGGCCAGCTCAAAGACCGCCACATCCCCTTCTGCCCCCTCCTTAAGGGTTCCGATCTGTCCCTCCATCTTCAAGGCCCGGGCCGGATGGGTGGTGACCCGCTTCAAGGCCTCGTCCAGGGGGACGCCTAAGAGGAGAAACTTGGAGACGGTGGTGGCCAGGTCAAAGACCGGTCCGTTGATGTTGTACCGGTGCAGGTCGCTGCTGATGGTAGAGGGCATGATCCCCTGGGCCATCGCTGTGGTGGCGGTCTGGAAGGTAAAGCTCCCTACCCCATGACCGACATCGAGAAGCACGCCTCGCTCTATGGCCTTGCGCACCGCTCCTCTCACCTTGCCCCGTTCATCGAGGATGCCTGCCCTCCGGCCGTGAAAGCAGTGGGTCAAAATATCCCCTTCCTTCATCATGGCCAGGATGTCTTCGAGGGGGAGCGAGGAGTCAGGGGTATGGATCATCAGGGGGAGCTGGACGGCATCGGCTGCTTCACGGGCGAGTTTCAGCGCCTGCCGTTCGTTCTGGCCGTCCCGGGCCAGGTAGCTGCTGAGACGGACCTTGACCCCCAGGATCACGTCCCGGTTCTCCTCGATGGTCTGGATGGCAGCCCCGGTGTGAAGGTAGCGGATCTCTTCCAGTTCACCCACGGCGGGGGTGGATTCCATGCCGGTCACCATGCCGATGGCGGAGATGTTCAGCAGGGCAAAGAGACGCGTGGCACAGACATCGATGATATAGCGCCGGAAACCGGGGAAGGTCTGTGATCCGGCCGATCCGGCATCGAGAGCCGTGGTCACTCCCTTGGCCAGACATCCCGGATCGACGTCTACCCCGTAATGGGAGACCCCGGCAAAGACATGGACATGCATGTCGATGAGGCCCGGGGTGACGAGTTTTCCCGGGACTTCCAGCACCTCTTTCGCCTCTTCTGCCGGGATGCGGGGAGCCAGCCTGGCCACCTTCCCCCCGGCCAGGGCCACATCGAGTTCCTCATCGAGTCCCTGTGTGGGATCAAGTACCCGTCCACCTTTCAACAAAAGCTCGTACATCATGCCCTCCTTTGCTTGCATTGCTCCCTGTCACCAGCCTCTCCCTGGTGAAAAGGAACGGTGTACAGGTTGACAAATACGCCATGAACCGCTATAGGATATAATTGGAACAGGCCAAACCCGGGAGCAGGGTTTCCTTCTCCGCGGAGGATTCGAATTCTAGCGTTGAGGATCATGCCAGGGGACAGGACAAAACCGCTTGTGATCGCCCATCGAGGGTTTTCCGGGGTTGCCCCGGAGAATACCCTTGCTGCCTTTCAGGCCGCCATGGCCATCGGAGCCGATATGATCGAACTCGACGTGCACCTGAGCCGGGACGGCGAGCTGGTCGTGCTCCACGATCCGGATCTGCGCCGGACGACCAACGGCCGGGGAACGGTCAGAGCGCTTCCCCTCTCCTCTATCCAGAGCTTTGACGCCGGGTCCTGGTTCCACAGGGCCTTTGCCGGGGAACGGGTGCCGACCCTGCGGGAGGTGATCGAGCTCTGCCGGGGAAAGGTGGGACTGGACATCGAGATCAAGAATCCCTTCCCCGGTTATCCCGGTATCGTAGACAAGGTCTTACACCTGATCCGGATGTATCACCTCACCGCAGATGAAGTCCTCCTCTCCTCCTTTGATGCCCGCCTCCTGGTCGAGATTCACCGGAAGGCACCCTCCTTACCCATAGGGTTGATCACGCGTCACTATTCTCCTGCCCTCCTCTCCCAGGTCCAGCAACTCCGTGCCACCTATATCCTGTACTGGTTACGCGCCACCCGGACCGTGATTCGCCAGATCAAGGCCACCCGAACCCGGCTCTTCATCTGGACGGTTAACCATCGCCGGACCATGCGTCGACTCCTGCGCGAATCGGTCGATGGGATCATTACCAAATACCCGGATCGACTGCAGGAGGAGATGAGAACCTTTTCCTCATCCTTGCTCTCCCCCAGGTGAGTTTAGTCGGACCGCAGGAAGACACCGGCACCTGCCGCAGCGGTGATCGCTTTCCGTACATCGACCACACGCGGTCCGGCAGCGCTCAGGCGCACCCAGACCCGCTCTCCGGCCCGGAGTTCGATCTCCCGTTCTCCATCCAGGGCCAGAACGGCGGGCCGGGACTGCCCCATGACCACCGTCTCTCCTGGACACAGGATACGATACTCGCTGACCGGTACGCTCTGCACCAGGCCGGGGGCCACCGGGGCCAGCACCTGCCGTCCCCCGCTCCCGGTACGGATATAGAGTCCCTTCTCCTCCTGGTCGTGCGCCAGCAGATGGGCTCCGATGGAGGAGAGGCCGATGCTGCCGGGCTCTACCCTGGCCAGGACAACGGCTTTGAGCTTGTGCATGTCCCAAAGGGCTCGTGCCGCCACGAACGGCTCGTCGTACACGGCAGCATCGATCAGCGCCATATCCTCTGGACCCCGCTCCCGCCGTATCTCCAGGCAGGGGACACTATCCACCGCTTCTGGGGCAAGTCCTCGCGCCACCAGGCCGGCAGCCAGCCCGGCAACGGTCCCCTCGATCATGCGGGGAAAGACGTTGTTCGTCCCGGTAGAAATGGGGAGGAGGGGGACAGCGCTCCTGGCCTTGGCCACGATGCGGTTGGTCCCATCACCTCCCAGGGTGATGATGCACCCCACTCCCCTCTCTGCCATCAGGCACGTGGCCAGGTGCGAATCGGCAGCGGTAAAGGTGGTGGGCATCGGGAGCAGGGAGACCCTGAGCCGGAGCCGGAGTCCGTCAAGGGCCCGTTGCCCGATGCCAAAGGCGTCCGGCATCAGCCAGACCTGCTCCACCCCGACCGCTTCCAGTCCCAACAGCACCCGACGCACGATGTTGGCCTTTTCGTAGTTGTCGAAGATAGAGCCATGGGCCACCAGGCGGCGGATGTCTCTTCCCGACTCGGGATTGGCGATGATTCCGACACTGCTCATCGAACCGGTCTCTGCTCCTCTATTGGGGGATACGGGGAGGAAGGTTCCCTTCCTCTATGCCTACCATAGCATGCCCTGCCGGAAAGGTCAATGGGACACCTGGGCCAAAAGTGTCTTGTAAATCGAGGAGCACTACGATATCATATACCGAGTATCCGGTTTCCCGGGAGGGAACCACAGGCAGTATCCGTTACCCAATCGAAGATGGTGGCTGTATCAGCAGGCAGGAGTAGCCTATGCGAAAGCAAGACCGCTGGCGTTTGACCAGCATGGTCGCGTGTGCGGGCTGAGCGTCGAAGATGAGCCCGGCGGTGCTGGGCAAGGCGCTGCAAGATTTGCCCCTACAGAATGATCCCAACCTGCTCGTCGACATCAGCACGGCCGACGATGCAGGTATCTATAAGGTACGAGACGATCTCGCCCTGGTGCAGACGATCGACTTCTTCACCCCGATCGTGGATGATCCCTATACGTACGGCCAGATCGCCGCGGCCAATGCCTTGAGCGACGTGTACGCGATGGGGGGCAGGCCGGTAACCGCCCTCAATGTCGTCTG
>RFHZ01000357.1 GCA_003696125.1 Nitrospinota bacterium | reverse complement strand
GAGCAGGAGAACGGGCCAGAGCGGGAGCAGGAAACTGGGCTGGGCGCAGGGGGAGCGGTGGCTGGGGAGAGGCCGGGGGAGGAGCGGTATGGGGTCTTGTCAGTGAGACGATTCGCATTCCGGCCTGTTTTCGTGGTTCCTTTTCTTTACTCGTTCTCTTCGCTGATGTGCGCTGGAGAGTCGAGAGCATCTGCGGTTGCAGGTGGGGAAGGGGAGGGGTCTCAGGGCTTTCCGTTCGTGCATGAGGACGGAGAGGGAGAGGGGAAGGGGGAGAGAGAATCGGTTTAAGGGGAGAGAAGGGACGGCCCTGGAGGGAGGAAGTCCTGCTGCCTGCCGGTCGAGGAGGATAGAGCAGCTCTACTTTGGGTGGTTTCACCTTGACCGGTTTTTGCTTCTTCTGCTGTTGCCAGGGGAGGAGGTAGAAGAGGGAGATGGCTATCACGTGAATGAGGAGAGCCAGAATGATGAACTTCCCCAGCTTGGGCATCCTGCGCAGTGGATTGGTCAGGGCATCACTGGCCTGTTCTCTGCTGCGTCTGGTGAAGTTTCTCATACTGCTTATACGCCTCAATCGCCTTTTCGGGTTGCGCACTCTGGGTATAGGCGTTCCCCAGGTTATAATAGGCTTCGGCAAAGTCTGGTTTTAAACGAATCGCCTCCTGAAAGGAGGTGATGGCCTGGTCATAGCGCTCTTGCTTGTAATAGACCACACCGAGATTATTCTGGACCTCCCAGTTTTCCGGCTTGAGTTGCAGGGAGTGCATATAGGCCTGAATAGCCTGGTCGTACTGCCCCTGCTGTTCGTAGAGCCATCCCAGCCTGGCATAGGCATTTACATAGTCGGGTTGGAGAGCGAGGGCTGCCTGGTACTCGGCAATGGCCTGATCATAGAGTCCTTTCGCTTCATATGCCCCCCCCAGGTTGTAGTGAGCCTGGGCATAGTTCGGGTTGCTCTTGAGGGCTGCCTGGTACTCGGCGATGGCCTGATCGTACTGTTGCTGTTTTTCGTAGAGGACCCCCAGGTTGTTATGCGTTTCTGCCTGGTCAGGGTTCGCCTGCAACGCCGCCTTGTACCTGGCTATGGCTTGCTCGGGCGCTCCTCGCTGCCCGTACAACACCCCCAGGGTAAAGAGTCCCTGGGCAAAATCGGGTTTGATCTGTACCGCTTTTTCCAGGGTGGTGATCGCTTTTTCATCCAGGCCTAAACGCTGGTATGCCATCCCCAGATTGTAGTAAGCATCGACAAAGTCGGGCTTGATCTCGATGGCCTTCTGGTAGTTCGCTATTGCCTGGTCAGGGAGGGCCTGGGCATCGTAGATGACCCCGAGGTTATAGTAGGCTTCGGCCAGGCGGGGATCGAGGGCCAGGGCTTTTCGATAGGCGGCGATGGCCTGCTCATAGCGTTCCTGGCTTTGATAGAGGGTGGCGAGGTTATAGTGGAGGAGCGGGATATCCGCCGTTTGTGCGGCGCTTTGGAGTTGGGCCAATGCCTGGTCTGCTAACCCCTTTCTTTGGAGCACAATACCGAGGTTGATCCGGGCTTCTGCCAGGCCGGGTTGGATGGCCAGCGCCTTTTGATAGGCCAGGATCGCCTCATCGTACAACCCCTGCTGGAAATAGACCGTCCCCAACCCGGTATGGGCAAGAGCATGTTGAGGATCAAGCTGGATCACTCGTTGATACTCGGTGATAGCCTGCTCCAGTTTTCCCTGTTGTTGATAGATGGTACCGAGTTGATAATGGCCCTCTACCGCCTTGGGATCAAGGGTGATCGCCTGCCGGTACATGGTTATGGCCTCTTGCGGCGATCCTTTCCTCTGATAGGCTGCTCCCAGGGCGCTATAGGCCTCTGGAAAATCCTCCTTCAGGGTTATGGCCTGCTGGTAGGCGGCGATCGCGTCCTCTATCCGGTTGGTGTTGTAGTAGGCCAACCCGAGATTATAGAAATCCTCTGCTGCTTTCAGGCCGAGGGCTATCGCCTGCTGATAGTGTTGAATGGCCTGGTCGTAACTTTTCTGCTCGCTGTAGAGGTAGCCGAGCAGGCTATGCGCCTGGGCAAGGGAGGAGGAGAGTCCTACCGCTTGCTCCAAGGCCTGGATGGCTTCATCCCGCATCCCCTTTTGCACGTAGACCAGGCCCAGGTTGTAGTGATTTTCTGCCGTATCCGGATCGAGATCTACCGCGTCCTGCAAGGCCTTGAGTGCGGCATCGTAGCGCTGCAGGTGATACCAGGCAAGCCCCAGGAATCCGTGTAACCCCTTGAGCTGGGGATTGAGCTGGAGGGCCTGCTGGAACTCGGCTGCGGCTGCTTCGTACTCTCCGCGCTGGAAATAGTTTATCCCGAGATTCGCATGGAGATCAGCCTCTACCGGTGTCCCTGCTGCCAGAGAGAAATACGGCAGCAGGAGAGTCATACAGACGATAAAAAAGAGCGTTCTCATAGGCAGCTTCCTCAAACTTATCTTTACTGTATTTTGCCCCAGGGCAAAGCCTCTGGGTCTCCATTATTGGTTACCCTCATCGAAATTGCAAGCCAAATGTTTGCATCATTGAGAAGCTTCTCAGACCTGGCCTGCTTTTCTGTTGACACCCGAGCAAGAGTATGGTAGCAACGAGCTGGAGTAGCTTACCTGTTCCTTTGGTCCAGAGAGGTACGGAGGAGGAAAGATGTCACGCGTAAGATGGAGAATGGTACCTCTGCTTAGCCTGTCCTTGCTCCTCGTCGCCTGTGCCCAGAAACCCCCTCCTTTCCTCCCGGTGGCCCTGAAAGGCCAGGTCGGTGACATCAAGGCCGTGCTGGAGAAGGGAGCAGATATCAACGAGACCGATGCAAGAGGTTTTACCGCCTTGATGCTCGCCGCAGAAGAGGGAAAAACCGAACTGGTCCGGGTCCTGCTGGCCAGCGGGGCTGATGTACATGTGCAGGAACCCAAGCAGGGGAGAACTGCCCTGCATCTGGCCATCACCAATGGCCATACCGATACGGTCACGCTGCTTTTAGCCCATGGTGCCGATGTGAACATCAAGGACAACAAGGGGAGGACTCCTCTGTTACTGGCAGCGGCACGTGGCTATACCTCCATGGTCCAGGCCCTGCTGAGCCGGGGAGCCGAGGTAGAGGAGCGAGAGGCGGAACAGGGACGCACCGCCCTGCACCTGGCGGCACTCAACGGGCATGCGGCCGTTGTCGAGGCCTTGCTGGCCCAGGGGGCTGCGGTCAATCGTGTGGACAACACCGGGGCCACGCCGCTGCTGCTGGCGGTGGAGCAGGGGCATACGCCGGTGGTCAAGGTGCTGCTGACTTACGGCGCCGACCTGAGCGTCAGGGATAAGCAGGGGATGACCCCTCTGATGCGGGCAGCCGCTCATGGTCACACCGCCATGGTCCAGGCCTTGCTGGACCATGGCGCCGATCTTCATGTGCGGCACAAGAGTAGCGGCAACACCGCGCTCATGTGGGCAGCCGGACAGGGACACCGCGACACGGTCGAGACCTTGCTGGCCCGGGGAGCAGATGTCAATGCTCAGGACCGGAGTGGGTTTACCGTCTTGATGCTGGCAGCAGCCAACGGTCATGCCGATGTGGTACAGGCTCTGTTAAGGCACGGTGCTGCCATCAATGCCCAGCACAAGAGCGGGTGGACCGCGTTGATGATCGCGGCCAATGCCGGGCATGCCCCTGTGGTGAGGACCCTGCTGGAAAATGGTGCCGATGCCTCCCTGCGTGATCGGCAGGGGCGTACCGCGCTCACCATTGCCCGGCAGGAGGGCCATCAGGACATCGTAGAGATCCTCAAGCAGGCTGGAGTCACCGAATAACAGGGGCTTCTCCCCTCAATCCTTTTTATTCTCTCCCCAGGTTGACCACCTCAACCCGCCGGTTCCTGCTCCTCCCCTCCGGGGTATCGTTCGAGGCAATGGGTCTCCTCTCTCCATAGCCCTTGACCACCAGGCGGGATGGATCGATGGGAAAGTTCTGGATCAGGTACCGCTTCACACTCATGGCCCGTCTTTCCGAAAGAGCCTGGTTGTACCGGTCAGACCCGATGCTATCCGTATGCCCTTCGATCTGCACCCGGTAGTCGGCATACCGCGGATTGGTCAGCACCTGGCCCAGCTTATCCAGGTCAGGATAGTACTGCGGGAGCACCTTATCCGAGTTGAACTCGAAGAAGACGTTCAGCGCCACAGAAGCCTTGGGGACCGACGCCTGGGGAGCCTGTTGGGGGGCGATACCGCGGGTACCGACCTCTGGTCCTGTTGGGAAAAGGGCGGCACCGAGGTCCTCCGCCGTGTAATCCTGCCCGCGGAAGTCGGTGAAATGCCGTTCCTGGGCAGAGAGGATGACGGGAAAGAGCACAATCCCTATCATCCCGACTACGGTTACGATCCTGGTGATGATCTCTCGTCGCATGGTTCCCTCCTCCTCTTTTGGGATATACCGTCTCTGGATGCTACCTTATCTCATTGCCGTCCTCTCGTCAAGAGAGAAACGGCTGGCCGGAGTCAGTGGAGCTTTTGCGCTCCTTCCTGACTCCTGGTCTCTTTCTCTGGAGCAGCAGTATACAGGATGGTGGGGAACTCTGCTGTGCGATTCGTCACAACCGGAATGTGAGGCGGCTCACAGGTGGGGTCCACAGGTTCGGCCTCTGCTTTTTTGCCACCTGCTCGTTACAGGTGTGATATAGCTCACAGCCTTGCTTAATCAAACCGTTTAGGGTAGAGGCAAGAGCAGAGGAAACACGGAAAAAGCCAGCGATAATGTTGACTTTCCTTTTATGGTATGGTATAGTTGCCCAACGAAAAGGGGGCATGGTTTTCCATGCCCGTGGTGTGGTGGATGGGTAAGGAACGACTCTCCTCTCTGTGCTTTTGTCTTTTCCCGCCACCGGTGTGCTGCACCTCACTTTACCCTCCTCCGCTAATGGGTGGTTTCCCTGCCGAGAAAGGACTGCCACCATGAAAGCCAAAGAGTTCCTTGATGCTGGACAACTCTCCGCGGCTATCGAGCAGTTGACAGGAGAGGTGAAATCGCATCCGACCGATACGCAGAGGCGGACCTTCCTGTTTGAGTTGCTCTGTTTTGCCGGAGAGTATCAGCGAGCCATCCGTCATCTCGAGGTCATTGCTCATCAGAGCACCGGTGCTGCTGTGGGTGTCCAGGTATACCGCAACATCCTCGTGGCCGAAGAGGCCCGCCGCCGCCTGTTTTCCGATGGACTCCAGCCACACCTCCTCTTCGACCCGCCTCCCTATCTCTCCTTACACCTCGCAGCGATCAATCGCTTACGAGAGCAGCAACCCGCAGAGGCCAAAGCGTTACTGGACCAGGCAGAACAGGCTCGTCCCCCCTTGCGAGGGGAGGTGGACGGAACCCCCTTCCAGGATTTCCGGGATGGTGATGATCTGATGGCCCCTTTGCTCGAAGTGATAGTACATGACCGCTATATCTGGCTGCCTTTTGAACAGATCAAGCATCTACAGATCTCTCCCCCCAAACGCCTGCGTGACCTGTTGTGGATTCCGGCGACGCTGGAAACGCATCCTGCTCCGATCGGAGAGGTGTTCCTTCCCGTCCTGTACGCCGGCTCATGCGATCATGCAGACGATCGAGTCCGGCTCGGCCGCATGACCGACTGGAAGGTAACGGAAGGGGGACCGGTCCTCGGTGTGGGGCAGAGGTTATTCCTCATCGATGACCAGGACCGGGCCATGCTGGAAGTACGCGAAATCAAGTTTGAAGCCGTGACCTGAAAGGGGAAGGGGATTGATGGGATCACCACCGCTTCTCGATTTTGAGGCCTTACTTGCTCCTATTCCCGGAGAGAATCCTGGTGGAGAGCTGCTTCGCTATGCCGGTCCCTACGATGAGATCCAGGAGGCGCGTCGTTCTGATGATGCCCTGGACCAGGGAGAATGGGTGCGGGAGGTTAAGGTCGCTGACTGGCAGGCGGTGATAGCGATAGCCACGGAGGCACTCGCTACCAGGAGTAAGGATCTGCAGATTGCCGCCTGGCTGGTGGAAGCGCTGGTCAAGCAGCATGGGATTCCGGGATTGCGGGATGGGCTCCACCTCCTCTGGGAACTCCAGGAACGTTTCTGGGAATCGCTGTACCCGGAGATGGAAGAGGAGGATCTGGAGTTTCGGGCTGCACCGCTCGTCTGGTTAAACGACAAGCTCCCCATCTCTATCCGGCAGATCCCGGTCACCCAGATGATGGGGGGGGATGATTACAGCTGGTTGCACTGGAAGGAATCCCGTGAGGTGGACAACCTGGGGCGTCGGGATCAGGAAGCCATGGCCGCCGCCCTGGCCGAGGGGAAGATCAGTGGCGAGCAGTTTGATAAGGCGGTGGATGCAACGCCTCTCCCCTTTTACCAGACCCTCTTTGCCGATTTGCAGGAGAGTGCAGAGGAGTATGCACGACTTGACCAGGTGGTGGAGGAGAAGTTCGGACGAGATGCGCCCAGCCTCTCCGGGATCAAAGCGGCCATCGAAGATTATCATACCCTGGTTGCCGACATTATCAAAAAGAAAGGGGGACTGGAACCGGAGCAGCCGGCTGAACCGCCTCCTTCAGAGGCAGAGTCGCCCCCGGGATCTGATGTTGTCACTGCCCAGCCTCCCATGCCTTCTCCTCCTTCTCAGACCGGGATGGTCTCCCTGGAACCGCAGAGTCGGGCCGATGCCCTGCGTCGGCTGGCGGCCGTGGCCGAATATTTCCGCAGGACCGAGCCGCACAGCCCGGTCTCTTACCTGGTACAGCGAGCGGTGCGGTGGGGAGAGATGCCTCTGGAGCAGTGGTTGCAGGATGTCATCCATGATGAGAGTGTACTGAACTACTTGCGTGAGACTCTCGGGTTGCAGGATACCGAGACGGGTGATACATGAGCGTCATATACATAGGAGGGAAAAGTGATGGCTAGAGAAAGTACGCAACATAAACTCGACCGGGTTCGTCCTCCCCGTGTGCACATCACCTATGATGTGCAGATCGGTGATGCGATCGAGATGAAGGAACTCCCTTTTGTCATGGGGGTTTTGGCCGACCTTTCTGGCAAACCGGATGAACCCCTGCCCCGGCTCAAGGATCGCAAGTTTGTCGAGATCGATCGGGATAACTTTAATTCGGTCCTGCGAGGGATGAAACCCCGTCTGGCTTTCCGGGTTGACAACAAGCTCACCGACGACGATACCAAGCTGGGGATAGAGTTGCGTTTCAATAGCATGGAGGATTTCGAACCGGAACGGATCGTGCAACAGGTGGAACCGCTTCGCAAGCTGCTGGAGACACGCCGGCAACTCGCCTCTCTCCTGGCCAAGACCGATGGAAATGACCAGCTCAGCGAGCGCCTGCAGGAGATTATCAGCAATACCGAATTATTGCAAAAACTGAGCGAAGAAGCTGGGATTAACCCCGAAGGTGAGGAGACATCTTCAGAGGAGAAGGCCAATGAGTGAAGAACGCATGGAACAGGCACAACCCGAAGAGGTTACCGAAACCCAGGAAAAAAGTTTGTTGGAGACCATCATCGATGAGGGGCGTATCGGCCGGGATGAGGAACAGCGGGAACAGTCACGCCGCCAGATTGCCACCCTGGTCGAAGAGGTGATGAGAGGGGTTGTCCGTGTTTCCAAGGATATTGAGAGCACCATCAATGCCCGGATCGCGGAGATCGATACCCTGTTGACCCGGCAGTTGAACGAGATCATGCATGCCCCGGAATTTCAAAAGCTCGAGGCAACCTGGCGGGGACTCCACTACCTGGTCCACCAGAGCGAAACCAGTCCCATGCTCAAGATCCGGGTCCTGAATGTGTCCAAGCAGGACCTGCTCAAAGACCTGGAGCGCGCGCCCGAGTTCGACCAGAGTGCCCTGTTTAAGAAGGTCTATGAGGAGGAGTATGGGACCTTTGGTGGAGCCCCCTATGCCGCCCTCATCGGGGACTACGAGTTCGGACGGCATCCGCAAGATATCGCCCTCCTGGAGAAGATCTCCCATGTGGCTGCTGCCGCCCATGCCCCCTTTATCGCTGCTGCCAGCCCCCAACTCTTTAACCTGGACAGCTTCACCGAACTGGGGGTGCCCCGCGATCTCTCCAAGATCTTCGATTCGGTCGAATATGCCAAGTGGAAATCGTTCCGTGAATCAGAAGATTCGCGCTATGTGGCCCTGACCTTGCCCCATATCCTGATGCGGTTACCGTATGGACAGGAGACGGTGCCGGTAGAAGCGTTCAACTTTGAAGAGGATGTGGATGGCACCGATCACAGCAAGTACCTCTGGGGCAATGCCGCTTTTGCCCTGGGTACCCGTCTCACCGATGCCTTTGCCAAGTACGGCTGGTGTGTGGCCATTCGCGGGGTGGAAGGGGGAGGACTGGTCGAAGGCCTGCCCACACACACCTTCAGAACCGATGAAGGGGATGTGGCCCTCAAGTGTCCCACCGAGATCGCCATCACCGATCGTCGGGAAAAGGAGCTCTCCGATCTGGGATTCATCCCGCTGGTGCATTGCAAGGGAACCGATTACGCCGCCTTTTTCGGCACCCAGACCTGCCAGAAGCCGAAGAAATACGATACCGATGCGGCCAACGCCAATGCCCGTCTCTCCACCCAACTGCAGTACATCATGGCTACCTCACGCTTTGCCCACTACCTCAAGGCGATCATGCGCGATAAGGTCGGTAGCTTCATGTCCCGCAGCGAGTGTGAGAGCTTCCTCAATCGCTGGATCAACAACTACGTGGTCGGCTCCGATGATGCCGGACAGGAGATGAAGGCACGCTATCCCTTGCGGGAAGCCCGCATCGACGTGGCCGAAGTCCCGGGTAAACCGGGTGTGTACCGGGCAGTCGCCTTTCTCCGTCCCCACTTCCAGTTGGACGAACTCACCGTCTCCCTGCGCCTGGTAGCCGAACTGCCACCACCGGCAGGGGGGTAAGAGCACGCCGTAGATCAGGCAAAGGAGGATGGAGTCACAGGACAGTCTCCTCCAGAGGGGGAGAAAGTAGTCACAGGAAAGGAGGAGTGTCATGGCTGTTGATGCCTTCTTAAAGATCGATGGTATCGATGGTGAGAGTACCGATGAGAAGCACAAAAGCTGGATCGAGATCCTCTCCTATAGCCATGCGATGAGCCAGCCCTCATCCATCGCCAGTGGTACCGGGGGACGCACCGCGGAGCGGGTCAGCATGTCCGACTTCTCCATCATGAAGGTGCTGGACAAATCGAGCCCTCACCTGGCCCAGGCCTGCTGTGATGGCCGGCATATCCCCAAGGTGACCATCGAGCTGTGCGAGGCGAGTGGAGAGAAGCACAAGTTCATGGAGTACCTG
>RFHZ01000356.1 GCA_003696125.1 Nitrospinota bacterium | reverse complement strand
GGATCAACTGGTCGAGGTGGTGGTAAAGACCCCGACCGATCTTAGTGAAGAACAGAAAGCGTTGCTGCGAGAGTTTGAACGACTTGAACAGGAAAAGCACTCCAGGCCTTTCTCCCATAGGAAGAGTTTTTGGAGACGAAAATGAGCAGGAGGTGAAAGGGGGGAAAGAGGATGAGTGAACAGAGAGAAGATCCGCAAACGGAACGAGGTTTTACCGTCAGTGACCGGCGTTTCTCTTCCCGCACCACGGAGCGGAGGGAATCCCGCCCCCAGGAAACGCCTCCTTCCGGGAAACAGGAACGCTCTTTTACTCTCCCTCCTGTCAGCTTCTCTACCTTTCTCCTCTCCCAGAGCAGTTTGGCCATGATGTACCTGGGAGAGATCCCTGATCCGGTCTCCCAGCAAAAGGTAAAGAATCTCGAACTGGCCAAGCACACGATCGATACCCTGGCCATGCTGGAAGAAAAGACCAGGGGGAATCTCACTCCCGATGAGGAGCAACTCCTGAAAGACCTGCTCTATGACCTGCGGATGCGGTACGTGCAGGCCGTAAAGAAATAACCTCTTCTCAGCTCCTCTCTAGGGGAGTGTCCTGCCAGGGCAGGCTCTCTGCACAGTCCCGAGGGTCTCCCTTGAGCTTTTCCAGGGCATGGGGGAGGGCAGGGAGAATGGCTTCCAGCGACTCTTTTACTCCTTTCGGGCTTCCCGGCAGGTTCACGATGAGGGTATGACCCCGGCTGCCGGCCACGGCACGAGAGATCATGGCAAAGGGGGTCTTCTGTAACCCGGCCTGGCGCATGACCTCTGCCATCCCGGGGATTTCCCGCTCGATGACCGCCCGGGTCGCCTCTGGGGTGACATCGCGTGGGCTTACCCCGGTACCTCCTGTGGTCAGGACCAGATCGAGACGGAGCTGATCGGCATAGGTGAGCAACCGCTCCTGGATGACCGCTCTATCATCGGGCACGACCTCATAGCTGACCAGTTCGACTCCCAACGGCTGCAGGAGTTGCATGATCAGCGGTCCACTCTCGTCCTTGCGTTCTCCTCGCGCCCCTTTATCACTAATCGTCAATACCCCCAGTCGAAACATCGCTGCTCCTTTCAGAGAATCAGCATGGCATCGCCATAGCTATAGAAACGATAACCACGGGCAATCGCTTCTTGATAAGTCTCCTTGATCAGTTGAATGCCGGCAAAGGCAGAGACGAGCATCAGGAGGGTGGAGCGGGGGAGATGAAAGTTGGTCAGGAGCGCATCAACGACTTTGAATCTGTACCCGGGGTAGATGAAGAGGTCGGTCCACCCTTCACCGGCACGTATGCCTCCCTGCTCGCTGGCAGCACTCTCCAGGGCCCTGGTGGTAGTCGTTCCCACGGCAATGAGTCGCTTTCCTGCCGCTCGGTTCTGCTGAATGCGCTTTGCCGTCTCCTCCGGGATGGTAAAGCGCTCCCCTTCCATCTTATGCTCTTCTACCTGTGTGGTGCGGACCGGAAGGAAGGTACCAGGACCGACGTGGAGGGTAAGGAAGAGGGTTTCGATCCCCTTTTCCTGCAATCGACGCAGGATACGAGGGGAAAAGTGAAACCCGGCCGTGGGTGCCGCCACCGATCCCCAGATGCTGGCATAGACCGTCTGGTATCGCTCCTGATCCACCGGGGAAGAAAGTCGTCCCCGGGGTCGATGGATATAGGGGGGAAGGGGGACTTCTCCGTACTTAAAGAGCTGCTGCCATAGTCTTTCCCCCGTTTCTGTGAACACCACCTCTCCTTTCCCCTCTCCCCCTTTCTTCCCCACCGTGGCCCGGAGATGCCCTCCGGCCAGGATCAGGGTCTGTCCCTCTCGTATGCGGGCGTATGGTTTGAGGAGCGCCTCCCACCTCCCCTCATCCAGAGGACGGACGAGCAACAGCTCCACCCGTCCCCCGCTCTCCGCTTTGTAGCCGGTCAGCTTGGCCGGGAAGACCTTGGTGTTGTTGAGGACAAGGAAATCCCGTTCGGTTAAGAGATCGGGGAGATGATAAAAGTGGGTGTGTTGCCTCTGTCCCGTTGCCCTATCCAGCACCAGCAGGCGAGATTGATCTCGTTCGGGCAAGGGATGTTGGGCAATCGCTTCTGGTGGAAGTTCGTAGTCGAATAGGGTGATATCCATATCCTGTTCACCAGAAATGGTCACCGGATGGACATACGTCTCTGGATAAGAATTTTTTCGCACAGTACCCCACTCCTGGAGAAGTGCCCTATTTCCGTAAAAGGAGGTTTAACAGCAAGGTCAGCACGATGCTGAGCAGAATGGAAGTCGCTAAGGGAAAATAGAAACGAAAGTTTCCCCGTTCATAGACGATATCACCGGGGAGCCTGCCCAGCCAGGGAACCTTCCCGGCAAGCAGGATGAGGCTCCCTATGATAATAAACAGACAGCCGATCAGAATGAACAGCTTTCCGAAAGAGGAAAATTCTGGCATACACCTTCCCTTCCCACCTGTCGCTGGTCTTTAAGAAGAAGGTCGTGACCACAGGTATCCCTGTTCCTGCTGCCTCCTATCCTTGTCCTGGGTTGCGTAGCCCAGATGCTGATACGCCAGCCGGGTGACTACACGGCCACGGGGTGTTCGTTGTAAATACCCCTGTTGGATGAGAAACGGCTCATAGACATCTTCAATGGTATCCGCTTCTTCGCTGATGGCAGAAGCGATCGTCTCTATCCCTACCGGCCCCCCGGCAAACTTCTCGATGATGGTCCGCAGTAGCTTTCGATCCATGACATCGAGTCCTGCCTCGTCCACTTCGAGCAGGGCCAGTGCTTCTTGGGCCACCGGACCGGTGATGATGCCGGCAGCCCGGACCTGGGCATAATCTCGCACCCGGCGAAGCAGACGGTTGGCCACACGGGGTGTACCACGGGAGCGTCTGGCAATTTCGTGTCGGCCCTCCTCATCCAGAGGGATGTGGAGCAGGCGAGCCGTACGGGTAAGGATCTGTTCCAGCTCTTCCACCTGGTAGTACTGGAGTCGGCTCACCACCCCGAAGCGATCACGCAATGGAGAGGTTAACAGCCCGGCTCTCGTTGTGGCTCCGATCAGGGTAAAGGCCGGTAGATCGAGCTTAATGGTTCGCGCGCTAGGGCCCTGACCGATCAGGATATCGAGCTGGCCATCTTCCATCACCGGGTAGAGGGTCTCCTCTACGGGACGGCTCAGCCGATGGATTTCATCGATAAAGAGCACATCATGATCGGAGAGATTGGTCAATATGGCAGCCAGATCTCCGGGTCTTTCCAGGATAGGTCCGGCCGTGCTTCTGATATTCACCCCCATTTCGGCGGCAATGACCTGGGCCAGGGTGGTCTTGCCCAGGCCAGGTGGGCCATAGAGGAGAACGTGGTCCAACGGTTCTCCACGCTGCTTTGCTGCTTCGACAAAGATCTGGAGGTTTTCGACCACCTGCTTTTGGCCAACATAGTCCCGGAAGCACTGGGGTCGAATACTCCGCTCGATTTGGCGATCTTCCTCTTCATCGTGGGGATCTATTACCCGTCGTCTTTCCATACCCACCATCCTTACTTATCTCGGCTTCCCAGGGTCTTTAGTGAAGCCCGGATTAATTCTTCCGCCGACCAGCCATCTGTCTGGGTCCGGGTCAGTTGTTCTACCACCTCTACGGCAACGCTCTTGGTGTAGCCGAGACTGACCAGGGCAGCGATGGCATCTTCCTGGATTGCTGTCCGCACCGCTGATGAGGAGGGGGTGGAGGGAGGGGCCAGGGTATCCTTCAACTCCAACACGATCCGCTCTGCCGTCCGCTTCCCGATCCCGGGGATGGTGCGGATACGTTGAATATCCCCCTGGAGCACGGCCTGTTGGAATTCCTCCCTGGGCATCCGGGAGAGGATGTTCAAGGCCATTTTGGGTCCAACCTGGGAGACCCGGATCAGGGCTGCAAAAAGCGCTTTTTCTTCCGGAGAAGCAAAGCCAAACAGGGTTATGGACTCGTCCCGGACCTGCATGTAGGTGAAGAGGGTGACCTCTGCAGAGAGTGCGGGGAGTTTATGATAGGTGGAAAGGGGGATAAGGAGCTGATATCCGACTCCCTGCACATCCAAAATAACCTGGTCTACAGCCTTAAAGATGAGTATCCCGCGCAGATAGGCGATCATTGTCTTGCTCTGGCCCCATTGCTAGGCATTCGCTGAGAGCTTCTGTTGGAGTCGCATGGAGTGGAGGTGGCACAGGGCAACGGCCAGCGCATCTGTAACGTCCGTACTCCCCTGGAGGAGAGTAGGAGGTAAACGGAGCAGTTGGACGACCATGCGTTGCACCTGGTGTTTTTCGGCCCGTCCGTACCCGACAACGGCCTGTTTCACGGCGAGTGGGGAATACTCTATCACCTCGATATTCGCCTGGGCAGCGGCGAGCAGGATCACTCCTCTGGTATGGCTCAGCGTCAATGTACTGCGGGCATTCCGGGCAAAAAAGAGGCTTTCCACCACCAGCACATCGGGGTGAAAGGTGGTGCAGAGCTCGGCGATCCCGGTGTAGATCTTGACGAGTCGCTGGGGCAGGGGAAGTTGGGCGGTGGTCTGAATGGTTCCCCATTGGAGGACAGCGGGGGGATCTTGGACATCGGCGAGCAGGCCGTATCCTGTTACCCTGGTTCCTGGATCAACTCCCAAGACGATCATCACCGGGTATCCATCACTTAGAGGGTGGCTTCGGACATGACTTCTTCTGGAATGTCGAAGTTGGCATAGACATGCTGCACATCGTCGTGATCCTCGAGAGCCTCCATGAGCTTGAGCATCTGCTGGGCCTGCTTCCCCTCCAGTTTGACCGTAGCCTGGGGGATCATGCTGATTTCGGCCACACTGATCTCGAGCTGGTGCTCTTGTAAGGCCTGCTTGACCTGCTCGAAGTCTTCGACCGCGGTCAGGATCTCGTAGGTGTCCCCTTCGGCTTTGATATCTTCGGCACCGGCTTCCAGGGCCAGGAGCATCAGGTCTTCTTCCTCGATCTGGTCTTTTTCCACCACGATGAGGCCCTTCTTATTAAACATCCAGGCCACACACCCCACCTCGCCCAGGTTGCCACCGTAGCGGGAAAAGATGTGACGCAGTTCGGCCACGGTCCGGTTCTTATTATCGGTAAGGGCGGTGAGGAGAATAGCGACTCCGCCGGGACCGTATCCCTCGTAGACCACCTCTTCGTAGGCCGCCCCTTCCAGTTCACCGGTCCCTTTTTGGATGGCTCTCTGGATATTTTCCTGGGGCATATTTACGGCCCGGGCAGTTTGGATAGCGGTACGGAGGCGGGGGTTGGCATCCGGGTCGCCTCCTCCCAGGCGGGCGGCGACGGTAATCTCGCGGATCACCTTAGAGAACAGCTTTCCCCGTCTGGCATCAACAGCGGCCTTTTTATAGCGGATTTGGCTCCATTTCGAATGTCCAGACATACGCTTCCCTCCTGTGCAATATCCCTGGACGAGGGACAATATGATGATGCACGGCACCTTCACTGGGTATCAGCAAGAATGTAGCATATTAGGAGAGGATTGTAAAGGAGAAAGGAGGGGAGGGAAAAAAGCAAAGACCCGGCGACGACCTACTCTCCCACACGGTCCCCCGTGCAGTACCATCGGCGCTGAAGGGCTTAACTTCCGTGTTCGGAATGGGAACGGGTGTTTCCCCTTCGCTATGGCCACCGGGTCTTTTCTGGGATGAGATATAGAGAATATATCCAT
>RFHZ01000355.1 GCA_003696125.1 Nitrospinota bacterium | reverse complement strand
CCTTTGCTCCCTAGGGGCCTCTTCTCGATAGAGCCCTCTCTGGGCGATGTAAGCGGCGACCCGGGGAGGCACCCATTCTCCTATCGGCTCCCCTCGTGCCACCCGTTCCCGTACCCGCGTGGCAGAGATAGGATCGTACTGGGGGGGCAGGTGGAGCTGGTGAATCTTTGAGCGATAGGGGAGGAGTTCCGGACGAGGGGGAAGGCGAAACTCCCCCTCCCGGTTGGCCACGATCAGCTCAAATCGGCTGAACATCTCGGCTAACGCCGCCTGCGGGTCATCGTAGTCCCACGTCAGTACCCGCTCTGCGGCATCACGCCCGGTCAAAAAGAAGAGGGCAGTAGAAGGAGGGTATATCCTGACCAGTCCCCGGGCAATATCAAGGAACAGCCCGTGACTCGCCCATCCTACGGAGAAAGTAGGATACTCTTCTACGGCCAGCTTCATCATGGCCAGACGATCGGATAACGGGGCACCCAGGAGCGCCTTGTGGGGAGGGATACGGGGGAGGAGGAGCAGGACCTCGTGTAGTTGAAAAGCTCGCTCCGCCTCTCTGGCCAGCCCCAGATGGGCATTGGTAATCGGGTTAAAGGTTCCCCCCAGCACACCCAGACGGGCAGTCCTGCACCGGGGACCGATACCGGCAGGGGCTTTCCGGACTATCTCAATTTGGGGCTCTGCGGAGAGAGGTGCGGTCATGGGGAGAGGGCCTTCCTACTGTTCCCAATCCAGCCGAAACACCTTGTGCCTGCCCAGGATTCCTTTCGGTTCAAAGTATCCCAGGAAGGTACATCGCTCCTCTCCCTGTGATTGTAGCTGATCGTAAACACTTTCACTGACCAGGATGCGATCCTCAAAGGGGACCTCCTCTGGGGTAATTCCCGGAGCCAGTTCCACCAGGCTGTCCTGGCGAATGCTGTCCAGCCGGAAAGCCATATTGACCGCCACCCCCAGGCGATCCTTTTGGGCATCAACCCGTGTCTCTCCAAAGTTGATGGCAAAACGGAGCTTTACCCGTTGCTCTTCCTCTACCTTCTCATTATACATCCGTAGCTTCTGCAAACTCCCTACAGCCGCCTTAACCGCTGATCTCACATCTTTGAAGGTCATCAGATAGCCATCTCCCGTATTCTTGACGTACTGGACCCGGTACTGCTTCATCAAAGGGAGGATAAGGGCAAACGCCTTTTGGGTAACCTGCAGGGCAAAGTGGTCCCCATACTTTGCCGCTATCCGGGTCGAATTACAGATATCCATAACCAGGATGGCTTCGGTGAGGATTTCTCGATAGGACTCGGTTTCCCCAGGACCTGTCAGGGGACGGCCGATCGGGAAGCTCTTCCCTGTAATCTCTTTCAGGATCTCGGCCGCTTTGAACTGAATCTCCTCCTCTTCATCCCCCAGCAGCGCCTTGAGCGTGGCGACGGCTCGCTCGGTCTTCTGTTTCCCTAAAGCTATGGCCGCTTCCCTGCGCACCGCCTTCTCCTCATCCTGGGCCAGGGCCACCAGCGTGTCTTCCACCTCTGGCCCCTGGAAGTTTCCCAAGGCTTTAGCAACCACCCAGCGTATCTCCGGATCCTGGCTAAGGGAGATCAGCGACGGGATGACCCTGGGATCACCGATATTCCCCAGCGCGATAACCGCCCGCTCCCGTACCCACCAGTCTTTATCGTGGAGCAAGGTCAACAGGGGATCGATCACCATGGGGTCATCGGCCTTACTCAACACCTCAACCACACAGCGCCGAATCCCCTCGTCTTTCTCCTGCAGCATGGCGATGAGCATCTGCAGGATACGCGAAGACTTGATGGCGAGAAGCGCTTCGGCGGCAATCTCCCTTACCCACCAGTCCTCATCACGGAGGATGGCCATAAGCACCTGTCCGGTACGGGGATCGTGCAAGGCACCGATCACTTCAGCCGCGGCCCGACGGGTATTGACATCTTCTTCCTTCATCAGATCGATGAGGTCCGGTATGATGCTGACATCGGCCATCCGGCTGATCGCCTCGATCGCTTTCTGGCGAAGGAGGAGATCCTTTTCTCGCAGCAGGGAGAGGAGGGGCTTAACCGCCCGGGGGTCTCCGAGTTCCATCAACGCCTCAATCACCCGCTCCTTTACTCTGTTCTCCGGGTCCTGTAAGCGGTCAATCAGGTGGGGAACGAAGACGGATAGTCGGCCCTGCTGGAGGAAGTCGACCGCCTGCAGCCGGATCCACCAGTCTTGGTCCTGTAAGGCCTCCAGCAAGGTCTCCTGGCTCTGCGGATGAGAAATAAAATGGACCAGGACTTCCAAAACTCCCCGGCGGGTACGGCGATCCTGGGAGCGGGCAAAGAGGGCCTGCAGGGGGACAATCACCCGTTCATCCCCTTTCTCTTTGAGCAGGTGTATCACCGGCTTGGTCATCAGCAGCGTCTGTCGTTCGAGGGCCTGGAGTAAGAGGGGAAGGATCTCGTTTTTTCCACACCGCTGGAGCACCGCATAACCGCACTGCCGCACCTCCTCCCGCCGTTCGTTCAAGAGACTGAGCAAGGCAGGGAGCATCTCAGGGGAATAGAGGGAACGGATCAGGGAAATGAAGTGATCTGGCGACAGCCTCCTCTCACGTAGCGCCTCGAGAACATGGGGGAAGATCTCCTTCCCTATCTGGACGAGCTCGTGGATAATCGCCCGCTGTTGTGACTCATCGCCAGCGACCCGGAGGCTCTGCAGAAGCGACCGGATCTTCTTTCCGGCAAAAAGTTTGCTCAGCATCATAGGGCTCCCTTTTTATGCCATGAGACCACCTTACTTTTGCAGGTACTCTTCAAAGAGATTGGGGGTAGTTGCGGCCGCATAGGCCGCTTCAGGAGTGATCGCTCCCTGCTGGAGCAGATCCAGCAAGGCCATATCCATGGTTTGCATCCCCAAGGAGCGATTTGACTGCAAGACCGACGGGATCTGAAAAGTCTTTCTCTCCCGGATGAGATTGGCCACAGCCGTTGTACCGATCAAGATCTCGAGCGCAGCCACCCGCCCTTTGCCGTCTGCCCGTTTCAGGAGTTGTTGGGCGATAACCCCTTTCAGCGATTCTGAGAGCATGGTGCGTATCTGGGCCTGTCTGTTCTCGGGAAAGACATCGATGATCCGATCAACCGTTTTCGCTGCACTCATCGTATGCAGGGTGCCAAAGACCAGGTGTCCGGTCTCGGCAGCGGTAATGGCCAGCTCGATCGTCTCCAGGTCTCGCATCTCACCTACCCGGATGATGTCCGGATCCTCTCGCAGGGCCGCCCGTAAAGCGGCGGCAAAGGACTGGGT
>RFHZ01000354.1 GCA_003696125.1 Nitrospinota bacterium | reverse complement strand
CTGCGCCCCTACTCATTACTCGTTACTCATTACTCGTTACTCATTACTCGTTACTCATCACTCGTTACTCATTACTCATCACTCATTACTTAACTTAATCGAGGACACGGAGAGAAGGTTCTCAAGAAAGCGCACCATGCAACTGGTCGTGATACAGGGTCTGGCCGGGCTGGCAGATGCCATGTTCCTCTTTCTGATGGCGGTCGGTTTGTCGCTCATCCTCGGCGTCTCGCGTATCGTCAATTTTGCCCACGGCTCTTTCTACATGCTGGCCGCCTACCTGACTTACACCCTCATGCGCCTCCTCCCCTCCTCACCATGGCAGTTCTGGCTGGCGCTCTTGATCGCTCCCCTGGCCATCGCCCTGCTGGGAGGGGTCATCGAAGTGCTCCTCCTGCGCCGTATCTACCAGGCACCGGAGATCTATCAGCTCCTCCTGACCTTTGCCCTGGTCCTCTTCTTCAGCGATACGGTGAAATACCTCTGGGGCACGGCCAACAAGACCGTGCCCACCCCTTCCCTGCTGGCCGGCTCTGTTTCCCTGTGGGGACAACCCTTCCCGGTCTATCACCTCCTGGTCATTCTCCTGGGACCGCTGATCATGCTGGGCCTCTGGTACCTCTTCTATCACACCCGCTGGGGGATTCTCATCCGGGCAGCAACCGAGGACCGGGAGATGGTGGCGGCTCTGGGTGAGAACCAGGCCCAGCTCTTCACCCGCGTCTTCGTCTTCGGTACCTGGCTGGCCGGAGTCGGGGGAGCCCTGGCTACCCCCATGGTTGCTCTCTCGCCGGGCATGGATGCCAACATCATCGTGGAAGCCTTTGTCGTGGTCGTCATCGGGGGTATGGGGAGTTTTACCGGCAGCATGCTGGCTGCCGTGCTCATCGGGGAGCTGAAAGCCTTTGGCCTCCTCATCCTGCCCCGTCTCTCCCTGGTCCTGGTCTTTGCCGTCATGGCCGTTGTCCTTGTGGTGCGCCCCTGGGGACTGTTCGGTCATCCTCCGGCAGCAGAACGGGTGGAATCGGGCGCAGCCGCAGGGGCACCGGAGAGCTCCTGGCCGGCCCGGGTCGCCTGGGGACTCCTGGTGCTGGGCCTGGTCCTGCTCCCCTACCTGGTCGGTCCCTTTGCCCTCCTGGTCATGACCGAGATCCTGGCCTTTGCCCTCTTCGCCTGCAGCCTGAACCTGTTGATGGGGTACGGCGGCATGATCTCCTTTGGCCATGCCGCCTATTTCGGCCTGGGAGCATATGGGGCAGCACTGCTCCTGACCCGGGCAGAGATCCCCATGCTGCTGGTTGTGGCTCTGGGACCCCTGGTGGCAGCAGCCGGGGCTTTCATCTTCGGGCTATTCTGTGTCCGCCTGAGCAGCATCTATTTCTCCATGCTCACCCTGGCCTTTGCCCAGATCACCTATACGGTGGCGTTTCAATGGTACGACTTTACCGGTGGGGACAACGGGATCCTGGGGGTCTGGCCGGCCCCCTGGCTCTCCTCCCCCTCTGCTTACTACTACTTTACCCTGGGGATCACCCTCGTTGCCCTCGGGACGCTGCACGCCCTGCTTCGCTCCCCTTTCGGCCTGATCCTGCGGGCCATCCGTGACAATCCCCGCCGTGCCGCCACCGTCGGTATCCAGGTCACCCTGCATCAACTGGTCGCCTTTGTCCTGGCCGGCTTCTTTGCCGGGGTGGCTGGTGTGCTGTTTGCCTTTCAGAAGGGGAGTGTTTTTCCCGATTATCTCTTTGTGACCAAATCCCTGGAGCCGCTGGTCATGATCCTGCTCGGGGGCATGCAGTCGTTTGTGGGACCGCTCCTCGGAGCCGGGCTCTATAAGCTCCTGGATACCGTGATCACCGCCTATGTCGAATACTGGTCGGCGATGCTGGGCCTGATCCTGGGCGGGTTGATCCTCCTCTTCCCTCAAGGGGTGGTCGGCTATGTGGAGCAGGCCTGGAAGCTGTGGAGAGGCAGGCATGGGTGATACGCTGCTGGAAGCGCAGGGGGTGAGCAAGACCTTTGGGGGAGTCCGGGCCGTTGACCAGGTAACCCTTACCCTCTCCCCCGGGGAATGCCGGGCCCTGATCGGTCCCAACGGTGCCGGGAAGACCACCCTCTTCCATCTCCTGACCGGTACCCTGCCACCGGATACGGGGAAGATCCTCTTTCGGGGGGAGAACATCACCGGTCTCTCCCCGCACCGTATCTGGCGCAAAGGCCTGAGCCGGACCTTCCAGTTCCCAGAGATCTTCCTCCACCTGAGCGTGCTGGAAAACGTACAGGTCGCCTGCCTGTCCCGGGCAAGACAGAGCTTTCGCCTGCTCCCCCAGGCAACGACCCGCTGGCGACAGAAGGGGGAGGCGCTGCTGGCCGAGGTGGGACTCCTGGATCAGGCCGAAAAGACGGCCGGTGTCCTCCCTTTTGGTGATCTGAAGCGCCTGGAACTGGCCATCGCCCTGGCCAATGATCCTCTGCTGTTGCTGCTGGATGAACCGACAGCCGGGCTCGCCCCCCAGGAACGAGGCGCCCTGATCCGCTTGATCCGTACGATCACGGAAGAACGGGAGATCACCGTCTTCTTCACCGAGCATGACATGGATGTCGTCTTTGCCCTGGCCCAATCGATCCTGGTCATGCACCAGGGACAGATCGTGGCCCGGGGTAACCCGGAGGAAATCCGCCAGAACGCCGAGGTCCGCCGGATCTATTTGGGGAGCCGTCGCTGATGCTGTCCGTAGAATCCCTCCACACCTTTTACGGCACCAGCCATGTCCTCTACGGGGTCTCCCTCCAGGTCACCCAGGGGGAGGTGGTCTGCCTCCTGGGACGCAACGGGGCGGGGAAGAGCACCCTGCTGAAGAGCATCATCGGTCTGGTCCCCCCCCGGCAGGGACAGATCCTCTTTCGAGGCAGGCCCATTGCCGGGCTCCCCCCGCACCTGATCTGCCGGCAGGGGATCGGTCTGGTGCCGGAGGGACGCCGCATCTTTGCCGGACTCACGGTACGGGAAAACCTGGAGGTGGGACGCCGTCCCGAAGCGGGACGGAGCAAAGAGGAGGACTATGAACGGGTCTTTGCCCTCTTTCCCATCCTGAAACAGTTGCTACACCGGAAGGCGGGTACCCTCTCCGGGGGTGAGCAGCAGATGCTGGCCATTGCCCGTACCCTGATGGGGAACCCGGTCTGCCTGCTCCTGGATGAACCGACCAGTGGACTGGCACCGCTGGTGGTAGAGAGCCTGCAGGAGCGGATACAGACCCTGAAGCAGAACGGGTACACCATCCTGATGGCCGAACAGCACCTCGCTTTTGTCACCTCCCTGGCCGACCGGGCCTATGTCCTGGTCAAGGGAGAGATCCGCTACCAGGGGAGCATGCACGACCTTCTGACCGCTCCCGAGGTGGTGCAGAACTACCTGAGTGTATAGGAAAGGGGCGTTTAGCATACCGGATTCTTGCTTCTAAGATTCTCCTCTCCTCTTCTTCCCATGAAAGGAGAAGCCTACCGAAAGGAACCAATATCCAAGGTTGTGGCCATCGAATTGAGCATTATGTTTCATTTGCCTTCTGCCTCCGCCATTCCCATCCTGCCACTCCGACTATCCCTGAACTCACTAGAAGT
>RFHZ01000353.1 GCA_003696125.1 Nitrospinota bacterium | reverse complement strand
GGGAACGGGACAGGGGAGAAGCCCTTCTCCCCTGCCTGGAGGAACGAGGAGCGGAGAAGACGAGGAGCACAGGATGGAGAGCGGATATTTCGCCTTGATGCTGATGATAGCGGGAGTGGCTCTGCTCGTAGGAGCGATGCTCTACATGGCGTCTGCCCTGGGTCCGAAGAGGAGGAGTCCGATCAAAGAGGAACCGTTTGAATGCGGGATGGAACCGATCAGCCTCCCCAGCGGGAAGGTCGGGGTCCATTTCTATCTCTACGCCCTGCTCTTTATTATATTCGATCTGGAGGTCGCTTTTCTCTTCCCGTGGGCGGTGGTCTTCCGGGAGATCAGTCTGGTCGGGTTATTGGGAGTGGTCGTCTATCTGGGCATTGCCCTTATCGGCCTGCTCTATGCCTGGAAACGAGGGGCCCTGGAGTGGGCATAGGCCTGGGGGAGGAGTCCTCCTCGTTGCCAGGTCCTTCCCAATCCTGCCATCAGGGAAACAGGCTGGCGTGTAGCGGCCTGCGAGCAGGGCTTTTTCTGTGTACAGTGATGGAAACGTGCGGCGAGACGGGAACCCGAGCCGTAAACATGACACGTGCCGGGAGTGACGAGTTGTACCCTGTGGTGAAGTGGAAAGGAAGGAGAGCATGGGGAATGGCGCCTTGAAGACGAAACACACTTTTCTCAACATGGGACCTTCCCATCCGGCCATGCACGGTACCATCCAGATCAAGCTGGAGCTGGATGGGGAGCGGGTGGTCAAGGCAGAGGTGGAGATCGGGTACCTGCACCGGGCATTTGAGAAGCACGCCGAGGAGGGGTGTTATAACCAGGTCATCCCGTACACCGACCGCCTGAATTACGTCTCCCCCCTGATCAACAACATGGGGTATGCCCTGGCCGTGGAGAAGCTGCTGGGGATCGAGACCACGGAGCGGTGCCAGTACATCCGGGTGATAATGAGTGAGCTCTCCCGCATCACCGATCACCTGACCTGCATCGCGGCCAGTGCCATGGAACTGGGAGCCATGACCGTCTTCCTCTATTTCATGGAGGCACGCGAGTTTCTCTACGAGCTCATCGAGGCGGTGACCGGAGCCCGGATTACCATCTCCTACGCGCGCATCGGTGGGGTCAAATCCGACCTGCCGGAAGGGTTTGCCGGCCGCACCCGGGAGGCCTTTGACAAGATCCGCCGCATCCTGGATGAGGTGGATCGACTCCTCACCCGGAACCGGATCTTCATCGACCGCACCCGGGAGGTGGGGGTCATTTCCGCCGAGGAGGCCATCGCCTACGGCATTACCGGTCCCTTCCTCCGTTCGACCGGGGTGGAGTACGATGTGCGTAAAGCCCAGCCTTACTTCGTGTACGATCGCTTCGACTTCAAGGTCCCGGTCGGGGTGAATGGGGATAACTACGATCGCTACCTGGTGCGCATGGAGGAGATGCGGCAGAGCATGCGTATCGTGGAGCAGGCGCTGGACCAGATCCCCTCTGGTCCCATCCAGGTCGATCAGCACGGAAACGCGCTCCCGCCCGATGTACTGGGCGATAAGGGGAAAAGGGGACAAATCG
>RFHZ01000352.1 GCA_003696125.1 Nitrospinota bacterium | reverse complement strand
GCCTTCGGAAGGCAGTGGGACTCATCGAAACGGTGGAACGGCTCTCGTCAAGGGAGTGATAGGTCAGAATAGGAATACCCGTCCTGGAAAACCACTCTCCTATATGGGCCAATATCAAGAAGCCCACCGATTTTATCGACTCTTTCATCTGCCGGGAGAAAGGCGCTCCCCCCTGGAGCCGGGCCTTCCAGATACTGCCAGTTGCCCTGCCTTCCCTTCTCCTCCCCCTCATGCCATTAAAGCGTTGTCTATAGGAAATCAGCGTCATAGTATCGTTCTATACTGCTCTGCTGGGTAGCATCTTCAATCAAAGAGGTCAGGGTAAATACCGTCTCCATCTTTCTCTTACTATATCGGTTACTCGTCGTCATGTCAGCCAAGGCGGCAGAGGAAAGATACTCAGGAAGGGCCTTGCATCGCGTTATCTGCCTTTGGAAACAATCCATAAACGGATTGCCCGGTTTGTAATACTGCCTCGTCTCCTGCCTCCCTAAAGGCGTACCTCTATAGATCAGTCTGGCGAGATCTCTTTTCCTTAATGGAAGCACGCGGAAGAGAAAGGGGGTAAGATACGATTTGATTCTGTACCGTTTTGAGGTAATCGCTAAACGCCAGTTGACATTAGGAACCGCGGCTGCCTGAGGAGAGAGTGCCACCAAAAAGTCCCGATAGAGCGCACATCGCGATTTCAGTGTGTCCGGACAGTGCATTGCGTATCGAAAGAATGGTGTAGCATAGAACGGAGCCACACTCCACAGATAACAGCGATTGCGATCCTCTCCTTCAAACAGCCATTTAAAAGCCCTCTCCAGGATCAAAAAGTGGACATACTTCTGCTTCCAGTCCCTCTCCGGGTACGATAAAACATGCTCTGCAATAGCAGCCCTGATCTCCTTTGCAGGTATCCTGGTCAGGGCCGCCACTTCATCCAGGGAAAAGATCTTATTCCTCGAGAGGACATAATTGACGAGAGACGGCAAATCTTTTACCGGCTTCGCAGGCCGCAGGTCCCAGAGCACCTTGTCACCGCCATCACCGGTAAAGAGCCTCCTCTCCCCAGGACCATAGAATGCCTTTACCTGGGAGAGAAAAAGGAGGAGAAAACTCATCCCGAGACAGTTGAGGCCGCTCTTGAGTCTCAATAAGGTCAGCAGGTCTCTCCCCTTCGGATAGGGCAGGGAGAAAAGGTTCCACTCACTGTGCAAAATAGCTGCGAGGTGTCTTGCCACTTCTACCTCTCTCTGAGCCGCCTTATCCGCATCTAAAAAGGTAGCCCCAACCCAACGGACGTTACCGGAGGAAAGAGCTGCGGCCACAGCCCGAGAATCGAGTCCCCCACTTAGAGAGACAATGTTGTTATCCGCGTGAAGGCCAGCCCGGCGCCTGCACCCTTCAATGAAGAGGGTTACAAGGGTATCGACCGTCTCCTCCCTTCTGTCTCCCCCTGCTTTTATCTCAAAGTTGAAGTCCTCCAGTTTCTCTATTGCTATAGCCTCTTGATGAGCATCTATCGTGATGAGACGGGCTGGACCTAACCGATGAACCCCCTCCAGCAGGGTACGTTTGCCCAGAGGATAACCAAAGAGGAGATGCTGAGTCATGGCCTGACCATCAAATGGGATGTCTCCGAGGGCTATTCTCATGAAGCGCAGATCCCTTGCCACGATCAGTAACCTGCCCTTCCTATGATAGTAGAGGGGTAGGCGCCCCAGGACATCGTTAAAAATAGCGACATGGTGGTAGAGTTTGTGGAGAATGAGCACCACGAACTCACCATCGACTTCCCTCAGCCAGCTCGCAAGGCGTTCCCGTCCCTCAGCGTGGAATGCGAAGAGCTGCCCAGCCAATCTGCGTAACGTCGAAAAGAAGGCTGCATGCTGTTGGTCATATATCCTCCCCTCCAGGTACAGCCCAAGCTCATCGTCTTCCCAGATATCCACAGGATACTCCCGGTATTTGGCGATCCCACCAAAATACCGCCTTTCCTTCCACAACACCTTACGTTCGTACGAGCTATCCAACGTAACGAAATCCAACGCCTCCAAGACAGCAGGACCTCTGAGGGGCAAAGTCTCGGTAAAATCATAGATAAAGTTTATACCAGGCATCAGCATCCCCTACCGTCTCTTCTTTACCCCTACTCTCCTGTAGTCTGCCCTTCGAGAGATATCTACTCGATATAGCCCAGGCTCTGCAAGCGATTCCGAATCACTTCCGCCTCCTCCGAGGAGTACGTATCCATGAGCTCCTTGTTCTTCAGTTCGGATTCAAAGGGCACAGGATCTCCCCAGGTTGGCCGATGTGTTTTAAGATATTCTTCCACAAAGGCCTCTTCCAGAATGCGACCATCAAAGTCAGAGGGGATCGGGAGGCCCAGAACGTAGAAAATGGTCGGCATACAATCCTGGATATGCGCTCCCTGCAGACAATACCCTTTCTTGAAGGGGGGACCATGAAGAATCAGTATCCCCTCCATCTTATGATTCCCGATCCGCTTTTTCCGGAAGCTCCTCCCAAAATAGTAGTTGGTGCTCACCAGATAGTCGAGATTCCTGGTCCCGATCAGGATATCCGGTGCCTTATGTAGGAATGGCCCGGAAAAGGCTTCCTCTTTTGTCAAGACTTTCTCGATAAAGCGCTCACCCGTTTCCGGGTCAACCGCTGCGTGGAGTTTCTCGATCAACCGGTTTCGAATCTCCTCGTATTCCGCCCCTGGTTCTACCACTCCATCGGGTGTCCTCTCCTTGAGGTTAATGT
>RFHZ01000351.1 GCA_003696125.1 Nitrospinota bacterium | reverse complement strand
GCAGATCCTCTTTAAACTACTCGGGGTAAAGTCGGCAGTGATGAGTAACGAGTAACGAGTGATGAGTTGAGTAATGAGTGATGAGTGATGAGTAATGAGTGATGAGTAATGAGTGATGAGTGATGAGTAACGAGTGATGAGTGATGAGGACTGAGTAGGGGCGCAGCGTGCTGCGCCCTATCAGGAAGCTTTTGTGCCTGTAGAGAATGAGGAGCATATGAGACTTGCCATCATGAGTGATGAGGTGTCACAGGATTTTGCCCGGGTGGTCCGGTTTGCCCGGGAGTTTGCGC
This sequence comes from Nitrospinota bacterium, assembly GCA_003696125.1. Classification (GTDB taxonomy): domain Bacteria; phylum Tectomicrobia; class Entotheonellia; order J063; family J063; genus J063. Next base: position 2,716 of record RFHZ01000351.1, on the reverse strand, counting down.
TTGAGGGCATCGAACTCCGCAGCGTGTACGACAAACCACCGCAGGAGTTGAGTCCTGGTGAAGTGCGCGATATCCGGTCAATGGCTACAGATGCCGGGTTAACGATTTGTGCCATTGCCACCCCGGTGGGAAAATGTGCTTTTCACTCTGCCCGGGAAAAAGCAGAAACCCTTCGTATCTTTGGCCGGTGCCTGGACCTGGCCAAACAGTGCCACACTTCACTGCTCCGGGTCTTTACCTTTTGGCGTGAGGAGCATCCGTGCGACCTCCTTCCCCGCATCGCCGACTGGTTTCATCAGCACCTGATCCCCCAGGCCAGGGAGTGTGGGGTGCGGTTGATGGTCGAAAATGAGGCCTCGACCAATCTGGGAGGCAAAAGGGAAATTGAAACTTTTCTTCCCCTGGTTTATAATGTTGATTCTGTAACCCTGGCCTGGGATCCGTGCAATGTGCTTTTCCTGCCCGAGCCGGAGGACCCCTGGGAAGAGACCTTTCCGCAGGCGCGTCCCTATATCGGGCATGTGCACCTCAAGGATGCCCGGCGTGGTCCCACCCCTGCCGAGACGGTGCATGTCGCGCTTGGCGAGGGGGATGCCCGTATCCGGGAACACCTGCAATATTTCCTGGAGACGCACTTTCCAGGCTGGATCTCTTTAGAGACGCACTGGCGCATGCAGCAATTAGATAGGGAGATCATGCGTCTTCCGGCCGGATCGGAGTTTTCCCAGGGAGCCGAACCGGCAAGCCGTGAGTGTATGCAACGGCTGCAAAGGATGATAGCCCGTCTCGGCCCCGGCTAGTCTGCGTCCCCTGCCGTGTGCTGCTCTGGTGGTTACACCACGGAAACAGGGGGGAACAGAAGCGCAGAGGCACCGGACGTCTGGTAAGGGCGCAGCGTCGCTGCGCCCCTGCTCAGTCCTCATTACTCATCACTCGTTACTCGTTAAAGGAGGAAGGAAGGATCTATGGCGAAAATGACAGGTGGTCAGGCTCTCATGCAATCACTCTATCGGGAAGGGGTTCGCGTCATCTTTGGTCTTCCCGGTGTGCAGTTATACCATGCCATGGATGCCCTGTACGAATCGGGTATCCAGTTTATCACGACACGACACGAACAGGCAGCCTCTTACATGGCCGACGGGTACGCCCGGGCCAGCGGTCAGGTCGGTGTCGCCCTGGTCGTTCCCGGTCCCGGACTCCAGAACGCTTCTGCCGGGATCGGTACCGCGTATGCCGCCTCCTCTCCCATTCTCGTGGTGGCCGGTCAGGTCCAGCGCAACATGATCGGGGTCAAGCGCGGAGTGCTCCATGAGGTGCACGACCAGCTCGATATCATCCGGCCGGTGACCAAATGGGCCTCACGTATCCTGGATCCGGCCGATATCCCGGCTGCGGTGCATGAGGCCTTTTTCCACCTGAAGACCGGTCGTCCCCGGCCGGTGGAGATCGAGATCCCGCCAGAAACCCTGGCCGAGGAGGCAGAGGTGACCCTTTTTGACCCGGAAGAGTACGGGGCACCGGAACCGAAAAGGGAGGATATCGAGCAGGGAGCCCGGTTGCTGGCCGACGCCACCAATCCCCTCATCTGGGTGGGGGGAGGGGTGATCTCTGCCGGGGCATCGGAGATCCTGCAACGCCTGGCCGAACATCTCCAGGCACCGGTGATCTCGACTCCGGAGGGGAAAGGAGCCCTCTCTGACCGGCACTATCTCTCGCTCGGGGTTCCCAAGCGGAGCGGCGATTCCCTGAACAAGATCATCGCGCAAAGCGATGTCGTGCTTGCCGTAGGGACCCGCCTGGCCTATCCGGAGATGTTAGATAGACAGCAGGTGATCCAGATCGATATCGATGAAGAGGAGCTGGGGAGAAATTATTCTAAGACCTTTGGGATCCTGGGGGACGCGCGACGCGCCCTGGAAGAGCTGTACGCCCTCCTCTCCACCCTCATCCCTCCTCGACCCAGCCGGCAGGCGGAACTGGAGGCGTTTAAGGCCAAGCGCTTCGATCCCTCCATCCAGATCGAACCGCAGGGATCACTGGTACGGGCCATCCGGGCAGCCATGCCGGATGACGGTATCCTGGTTGCCGGCATGACCCAGGTCGGGTACTACAGCCGCACCCACTATCCGGTCTACCATCCACGCACCTACTTCACCTCCTCCTATTACGGGAACCTCGGCTATGCCTATCCCACGGCGCTCGGTGCCAAGGTGGCCAGACCGGACAGGGCCGTGGTTGCCGTTTCCGGTGATGGTGGCTTCCTCTTCAACTCGCAGGAACTGGCCACCGCGGTCAAGTACGGGATCAATGCGGTGGTGATCGTCTTCAACGATAACGCGTACGGGAACGTGCTGCGTGATCAGATCAATCGCTTCCAGGGACGCACCATCGGTGCCGAGCTGCACAACCCTGATTTTGTGAAGCTGGCCGAGGCGTACGGGGCACGAGGGGTACGGGTGGAGCCGGAACAGTTGGAATCTGCCCTGAGGGAAGCCCTGGCCATCCAGGCTCCCACCCTGATCGAGGTGCCGGTCGGCATGATGCCGGTTCCTTATTAAAAACCAGGCACAAAGGGGCACTGGACGTCTGGTAGGGGCGCAGTGCACTGCGCCCCTACGCGCTGCACGGAACATTTGACGACAATAAACCAGGCACACAGGGTTCACCACAGGGGCACGGAGGACACGGAGGGCCCAGAGGGACAAAGGTCCAGAGG
>RFHZ01000350.1 GCA_003696125.1 Nitrospinota bacterium | reverse complement strand
CACTCGACTCTTTACACTTGCCATCCATATTTGATGTATGGAATAATGCAGGTATTCTCCGTAATTGTCCACTTCCGAGATGAGACTTTGGCTTGCCATCTAGAGTGATGGAACAATAGTGACATTGTATCCGGGGTGAATGCCTATATTTCTCCAGGAAGCAGAGCGGTCCTGTCCCTGGAGGATAATTAAAAGAACCTGTGCCGACAAAAAGGAGGAAAAGTGATGAACCGTGGTGATCTTTCCCGTCGAGAGATGCTGCAGCGGAGTGCCAGAGCAGGACTCGGTCTGGCAGCCGGCCTTTCGTTGGATCTCGTTACTCCCTGGAAGACCTGGGGGGAAACTCCACGCCGCGGTGGTATCCTGACCCTGCGGATTCCCGGAGATCCTCCCAACTTCGACCTGCATCAGAATACGACCTACATGGTAAATCATGTGGTAACTCCTTGCTACAATCAGCTTGTCCAATACAACCCGCTCAATCCGGATGAGATCATCCCTGACCTAGCCGAGCGATGGGAGATGGGAGCGGATGGGAAAAGCTATACCTTTTTCCTCCGCAAAGGGGTCAAGTTCCATGATGGCTCTTTCCTGACCAGTGCCGACGTGCAATTCAGTCTCGATCGTATCCGCCAACCGCCCTCTGGTGTCGTCAGCCCCCGGGCCAAGACTTTATCCACGATTGATGGGATTGAAACCCCAGATGCCCATACGGTCCGGATCATCCTTAAGCGTCCCAATCCTTCTCTTCTGGCCGCTCTGGCCATCGGTTTTACCGCCATCTACCCGAAGCATGTGGTCGAGAGAGAAGGAGACATGAAGCGCACGGTTGTTGGTACTGGTCCTTTCAAATTCAAGCGGTATACCCGGGGAGTGAGTATTGAGCTGGAGCGGAATCCAGACTACTTTATTCCCGGTCGCCCCTATCTCGACGGGATTACCATCTTCATCATGCCGGATACCAACACCGCCTATGCTGCCTTTCGGACCGGCCGTTTACATATGTTGCGGCTTTCGGCCAGTCTTGCCCAGCGTGCCCGTGGAGAGTTAGGAGAGAGGATTGTTATCCAGAAAGTGCCGGCCTATCTATTCGATACGTTCGTGATGAACAGCCGGCAAAAGCCCTGGAATGACATTCGAGTGCGGGAAGCTGTAAGCTTGGCGATCGATCGAGAGGCCGCTATCAAGGTGTTGGGAGACGGCGAAGGCATTGTGGGGGGGTATATGCCACCCCTGGGGGCCTGGGCTCTTCCTAAAGAAGATCTCTTGCAGGTGCCTGGATATGGACCGAATAAAGAAGCAGACCGTGAGCGGGCCAGGCAGTTGCTTGCCGATGCGGGGTATCCCCGGGGCTTCAAAACGACGCTCCTCACACGTAAGGCCTTCGAGCGATTAGGGGTCTTTGTCAAAGACCAACTCGCCCGGATCGGCATCGAGGGACGAGTGGATGTCAAGGAAACCGCGACCGCCTTCGATCTCGTCAATAAGCGTTCCTTTGACTCCTCTCCCTGGCCTTTTGGGACCTCCATCGATGATCCAGACTCCATTTTTGGGGAGTTCTACACCTGCCAGTCGGTGCGGAACTATAGTGGGGTCTGTGTTCCAGAGGTAGATGAACTGTTTGTTCGCCAATCGCAGACCCTGGATGTGACTGCTCGCAAGCGACTGGTGAATGAGATGGAGCGCAAGGCGCTTCCCCATTTTGGGAAAGTGATCCTCCTCTGGTATTACGACTTTCTTGGCCATTGGCCGTACGTACGGAACTATCGCAAACACCCCAGTCTCTACAACAATAACCGGATGCAGGATGTGTGGTTGGCTAAGGCATAGGGTGCTCAAGAGAGTATGCGTAGATATCTGGTACGCCGTGTAATCCAAATGGTTCCGGTTTTAGTCGGCATCTCCGTGGTCGTCTTTCTCGTCATGCGGCTGCTTCCTGGAGATGTGGCAGCCATGATCCTCATGGGACCAGAGGGGGAAGCAGGAGTAAGAGAAGCCGATCTCATCGCCTTACGCCAGAAGCTCGGGTTGAACGATCCCTATCTGGTACAGTATGTTCGATGGATAAAGGAGATGGTCTTGCTCAAAGGCGGGGAATCTTTGTGGAGTGGAGTTCCCGTCTTTCAAGAAATCGGGCAGCGCCTTCCGCTGACCGTAGAACTGGCTGGGCTCTCTCTGGCCTTTTCGTTGGTCATCGCCCTGAGTAGCGGTATTCTCTCTGCGGTGTGGCAGGACACCCCACTCGATTATCTGCTCCGCGGCTTGAGTATGGTGGGACTCTCCATCCCCAACTTCTGGTTGGGCACATTGATCATCCTGGCCCTTTCCCGGCTCTTTTTCTGGAGCCCCCCTCTGGGATATACCGATTTCTTCACCGATCCCTGGACCAATCTGCAACAGGTCATCTGGCCGGTCGTGGTGCTAGGCTCCAGCCTGGCAGCTGTGACCAGCCGGATGACCCGGTCAGCGATGCTCGAGGTCTTACGGGAGGATTATATCCGTACCGCCCGGGCCAAGGGGCTTTCAGGAGAGAAGGTGGTGGTGCGACATGCCCTGCGTAATGCCCTGTTACCGGTAATAACCCTTTCGGCAGTTCAGCTCGGTCATCTCCTCAGCGGTACAGTGATCGTAGAGATGATCTTCACGCTTCCCGGTGTCGGGCGCTATCTGGTCGATTCTATCTTCCACCGGGACTACCCGGCCATTCAAGCGCTTGTCACCCTTATCGCCGTGCTGTTTGTGCTCCTCAACCTGCTGGTCGATCTGCTCTATGCGGTTATCGATCCCCGGATACGGTATAGTTGAGAAGGCGGATCATGCTGCAACTGCAGAAGCTTGTCTGGATAAAGAGTTTTTTTCAGCAGAAACCGCTGGGAGCCTTGGGTGGCCTTCTGGTCTGTCTGCTTATCCTGCTTGCCCTCCTGCCGCCATT
>RFHZ01000349.1 GCA_003696125.1 Nitrospinota bacterium | reverse complement strand
GGCATTCTTATAGGCCAGTCCCCTGGTCGGATCGGGGAAGAGGACCGAACCGAGACTCTCCACCTCCCCCAGGATGAGGCTACCCAGGATGCTGCCGGGCAGGGAGCCCATGCCGCCGAGCACGATGATGACAAAGGCCTTGATGGCCGGCATGGTCCCCATGGTAGGGGAGACGAAGAAGATCGGCCCGATCAGGGCTCCTGCCCCTCCGGCCAGGGCCGAACCGATCCCGAAGGCGAGGCTCTGCATGCGAAAAGGGTTGATCCCGACGATGGCCGCCGCTTCCCGGTCCTGGCTGACCGCCCGCAACCCCTTCCCCACAAAGGTCCTGGCGATGAGGGCCAGGGCCACCACCATGCAGAGCAGGGCGATGAGCGAGACCAGGAGGCGATCGTTGCTGATGGTGAGGAAACCGATGGAGACCCGGCCGCTGAGGAGGGAGGGGAGACGCCTGGTCCAGGGACCGAAGAGGGAGAGGGCGAAATTCTGCAAGAAGATGGAGAGCCCGAAGGTCACCAGGATGGCGTACTCATCCTTGCGCTCCACCCGGCCGGTGTACAGGGGACGGAGGAGCAGTCCCTCCACCAGCATGCCGAAGAGAAAGAGGATCCCCATGGCGCAGAGGACCGCCACCACCGTGCTCACCGGGAGGAGGGCCGCCACATAGTAAGCGGCAAAGCCCCCCAGCATGTAGAACTCTCCATGGGCGAAGTTGACCACCTTGAGGATGGAGAAGATGATGGTCAATCCCAGCGCCATCAGGGCATAGATCAACCCGATAATCAACCCGTTCAGGGCCTGCAGCAGGAGGTACTCGGTCATGCTATTCGGCCGGCCGGAGCAGGGTTGCGTTGGCGTACTCTTTGGGCCAGAGGAGGTTGGCCTCGGATGGCGACTGCTTCTCGGCGCTGTACTGGATCACAAAGGCCGGTACCCCTGCCCACTGGTGGTACATGTAGGCCGGTTCCCGCTCCGTGGAGAAGGTGATCACCCCCCTGACGCCGGTAAACTTGGTCTTCTCTAAGGCCTCTACCAGCGCTTCCGCATCGGTCGAGCCCGCCCGCCGGATGGCGTCGGCGATGAGGTACACGGTCTCATACGCCTCCATGGCGGCAAAGGTCGGTTCCCGCTTGTACTTCTCCTGGAAGGCCTTGATAAACGGCTCGGTCTTCTCGGTAAAATTGATCCCCGGGTAGTACCCGGTCTTGGTCACCACGTACTTCCCCGCTTCACCCACCGTTTCCCAGAACTCGGGGTACAGGGCATCGGTGCCCACGGCAAAGATCGCCGTCTCCCGGGTGGGGGCCAGGCCGATCTCATGCGCCTGCCGCACCATCAGGAGTTCTCCGGCCCCGGTAAAGGTGTCCATGACCAGGTCGGGACGGGGTTGCATGGTCTTGAACTTGAGCAACTGCGGGGTAAAATCCTGCACCGTGCGCTCGGCCGTGATGGAGGTGAGAGGAATGCCGTGCTGTTGCAGGCGCTCCTTGATCACCCGCTCCACGCCGATTCCCCAGTCCGAGTTCTCGGCGATCATGACCACATTCTTAAACCCGGCCGCCTGGATCCAGTCCGCCACCTTGCTGTAGAAGAGAGAATTGGCCGGGGCAATGCGGAAGACGTAGCGGTACTGGCTGGCCGTGATCACATCTGCCCAGGCCTCGGCGATGATGATGGGCACCTTGAGCCGGTTGGCCACCTCGATCTCGGCCCGGGCCACCGAGCTGTGGAATTCCCCTCCCACGGCCACCACCTTCTCCTTGGTGATCAGCCGCTCCATGGCTGCCGTCCCCTTTTCCGGCAGGCCCTGCGTATCCTCAAAGACCAGCTCGAGCTGCTTCCCCAGGACCCCTCCGGCCGCGTTCAGCTCGGCAACAGCCATCTCCATGGCCATCTTCATCTCCTTGCCGCTCTCAAAGGAGCCGGGGGCAGAGAGGGGACCGACCCCTCCGATCTTGATCGTCTCTGCGGCCCAGAGGTTACCGGGAAAGACCAGGAGTCCTACAACCAGCAAAAGACTCATGAGGTACATATACTCTCGTCGCATAGTCTCATCCCTCCCCAACATTCTGCCTTAACCATTTCCCTCTGTTCTCCCGCCTATTCTACTTTTGAAAGGTGCGCTTGTCAACAGAGAAAAGCGGGCTTCTTCACCCCTCAGATATCTTCTTATTGTTTTTGCCTCAATTTTGTGCAATAATATATAACAACTCCTGGCCGCAGGTCGGGAATGAGATAAACGGAAGTCTGGTAGGAACAGAGGGTATTCCTTAACTGCTCATCAATCCCCTCACTGGGTAACCAGCTTTGCCTCACCCAAAAAGAAGGGAAGAAAAACGTGCTTCCTGAAGAACAACTACTCTGGGCGATATTGAATCAGGCGATCAAAGACTATCTCTACGAAGCCTTCGATGAGTATCTCAGTGCCGAGTTCTACATCTTCCACAGCAACGACACCGATTTCCCCTCCTTTTCCTTCATCTGTGACTATTTCGGGATCGACAATGAGAAACTGAAGGCTTCTATCCGGGAACGGAGGGCCCGCTTTGAGCAGCTCGGCTATTACAAGGATAAAAAGGCGACCAAGACCTTGATCAAGAACTACCTGGGCCTGAAGGAACGGGACAAATCGGCGACATATAACCGGATCGAAACCAACGGCTGTTCCCGCCAAATACCGCATGGAGGAGAAGACCTCGAAGAGTACCTCTCCCTCAAGCAGTGACGCCGGGGGACGGGCATCGGGGTAGCAGCGTCCCTTACGCGACTTGACCTTGACAGGGCAGGGGAAACGTGTTACAAGTGTGTACCCTGCCAGGGTCGGGTTGCGTTATTTTTTTGTACCGGCCGCCCGGCAGGGATGAGGCGGTCTTGTCGCATCGTTCAAACTCTCTCCTACCGTATAAGAAGAATCACTGCTCAGGAAAAGGAGGCACAAGGATGTTATTAAAGGACAAGGTAGCGGTCGTCACCGGTGGAGCCGGGGGCATTGGGCGAGAGATCTGTCTCCTGATGGCCAAGGAAGGGGCCAAGGTGGTGGTCAATGACGTCGGTGCCGATGTAACCGGCAAAGGTCTCGATCCCAGTGCCGCAGACAAAGTGGTGCAGGAGATCCGGGAAGCAGGAGGGATCGCCGTTGCCAATTACGACACCGTGGAGACGGTGGAAGGGGGGAACAACATCATCCAGACGGCGGTCAAGGAGTTTGGTCGCATCGATATCTCCGTGCATGTGGCCGGTATCCTGCGGGATCGCATGTTC
>RFHZ01000348.1 GCA_003696125.1 Nitrospinota bacterium | reverse complement strand
GAGTAGGCCCTCCTGCCGCTCAGGGGATCAGCCATCCTGGTCGAGACCGCCGATCCCCTGGTGGTGTAGGCAGAAGCGTCTAACCTATTCGAAAACTTCCGCATTCAGAACTACCTTCTCATCCACCTCACCGTACTTCGAGGGGCTGCCGGTCAGATCCTGCAACCGGGCATGCCGGGTGAGAAGCGGGGTCTGGTAGACCTCCTTCTTCACTTCCTTCTCCACAGGCTTCACCTCCTTTCCTGGAGTAATCCCTCCTGGCGCAGTTGTGTTACCAGTGCCAGGAGATCCTGCCGGGCAATCCCGGTGGAGACAGAGAACCGCTCGCACACGGCAGAGAGGATCTCGGCCAGGGACCGGTCACCCGTGAAAAGCTCCCAGATCACCGAACCGACCCGGTTCAGGGTATAGTACCTGCCGGTCTCGACATCGAGCAGCACCGCTTCCCCGTCCAGGGCCGTCCACTGCACCTCCGGGTTCTGCATGAACCTGGTCTGCCAGATTGCTGCCTGTTCGTCGCGGCCAGTGATGTCAACCGGTACACATTGCGCCTCCCCTACCACCTCCCGGGCGTGTCTCCCCATCTCTTCCAGGGAAGCGTCCGGCGCCAGGGGAGGTGTGGCTTCGTCTGCTTCCATAGACGGTCTCAACTCGGTGGGGATAAAAGGACCTGGTGGAGGTCCCTGTCTTTCCTCTGCCATCATCGGTCTCCTTTCCTGCATGCCATCCCCTGACAGAGCAGATCGGCCAGGGCATCGCCGATCCGCTGTCCGGTGTAAGTCTGGTAAAAGATAAAGGCAGGCGCCGGATTCACCTCGAAGCAATAGTAGTCCCCGTCAGGACTCCGGCGCAGATCGATGCCGCTCATCATCAGGTCCAGGCCCCTGGCCAGGTGGAGGCAGCGTGTTGCCACCTCTGCCGGCAGCTCTATGCCCCGTATCGCCCGTCGTGCCCCCTCACGGCCTGCGTACCGGTAATCGGTCGCCTCGGAGAGGATCTCGGTGGCGAAGACCCGCTCTCCCACCGTATGCACGCGTATGTCTATGCCGGCGATGTACTCCTGAAACTGGGTGGGACAGTACCGCACCTGGGCGAGCCGGGAGAGATCTCCGGGTGTCATGCGCCGGACAATGGAGCGTTGATGGCTGATCGACTTGTAGATCACCCGTCCCTGGCACTCCTCGTAAAAGCGGGTCACCGCCGCGGGAAGGGTGGTGACCCGCGTGCGCGGTACACGAAAACCATGTCTGGCGATGAGTTGCTGCTGGTAGGGTTTAGAGAGATTAGAGCTGACCGCAGAGGGTCGATTCACCACCAGAGCCGGCACGTTTTCGCTGAAGGTGGCCAGCCAGCGGGAGAGAGGAAAAGGCTGTGGCGTCTGGTCCTGGCCGGGGGGAGGGGTCTGTTGGGACCGGGGTGGTCTTCTCAACTGGCGGATATAGATCGACCCGATATCGGCCAGGGCCACTTCCTGCCGTCCGTAGCAGAGCGAACCGTGCATCCTCCCCTGCTCCATGGTCCAGGTCAGGGCACACTGGTGCGGGGAATGACGGGGATCGATCACCAGAAAATCGACCTTTCTAGCCAGCAGGCAGGTGCAGACATAGGCGATCATCGGATCGTCCAGCCTGCCCAGGAGGAGAATCATCTCTAAGCTCCTTTTCTCCCGGGCTCAGGAGGGTGGCCAGTGCCGCTGCAATCCGCTCCTGAAGCCGGGAATCACACTGTTCGTATTGGGGAAGGAGATGGATGTCAAAGCAGTACACCTCTCGCTCTGCCTGGAGCAGGCAGAGCTGGGCAAAGTCGATTTGGAGTCCCTGTACCAGCCGGCAGCACCGTTGCTGCAGGGTAGGGGAGAGCTCGACAGGCTGGAGGAGAGGTTCCCCGATCCCCTCCTCCAGCAGAGCACTCTGCGGTGTTGCGCCGAAGACCTGCTGTCCCACGACAAACACCTGTAGCCATTGTCCAGACGGCACGGCCTGGAGGGCAAGCGACTGTTGGGCAAAAAGGCGTTTAAGCTCTTCTGTCCCCTCCTTTCCCCGGATCGACTGCCGGTGGTCTGGCTTGGCCGGTGTATTTACGATGGCCTGCCCGTGGTGGGCATAGAAGCAGGCCGCCTCCTCATACCGGGAGGTGATCAGGGTAGGGGGGAGCTGTAGGCCGCAACCGGTAATGAGGTTGACCTGTTCCCAGCCGGCCATGAGCGAGCGGTGGAATCGCCAGGGGAGGGGACGGTTGATGACCGGGCAGGGCAGGGCATGGAAGACGCCGACCAGGGTCGCCTGAAGTTCAGAGGCGATATACTGCTGGTCCGGTAAGCTCATCTCTGGCTGGCTTTGGTTCTCCGGGAGGGTACGGAGGAGAATGCCGGAGAGGGAGGCAAAGGGGATGGGTTGGGAGTCAACAAGGAAGTAGCTCTCGTTGTGGGGACGGTCGAGTGCCCAGCACAAACCGCCAGAAGCCAGCCGCGAGGCATCCTCGACGAGGAGGACCTCTTCTCCTTGCTGGCGGAGGTAGCGCGAGGTGTGGTGAACACACGGGTCATTCTGCGGACCAAAGATCACAACCACCTGGTCTCCTTCTCTGGCCGACCGGGTACCGGCTCTGTTGCCTGGCTGTCCAGAACAGCACACCCAGGAACCTCTTTTCCTTGAGTCGGCTTTAAGCAAAAAGAATGCCACCCGGAGGGACGGCAGGCGAACAATGTCCTGGTCCCCGTTTTAGGGTTCTGGTGAGGGAAGCAAGAGGAGGAGAGATGTCCAGAATATGAACAGGCAAGGGACAGGGGTGTCCATTTCTTATGCAGGAGTGGAAACCTGTACAGGCCGGCCGGCGTTTAGTCCTTTCCTCCCAAGAAACAGTTGACACCACTGTCTATTTTAGCTAAGGTAGTTAATAGATAAGGAGTTACTATTAGATAACGTATAGAAAGGAGTCTTGTCGCCTATGTCACAAACTCCTCCGAACGGCGTGCAGATCAGCCTGCGAGTGATAGAGTCCCTTTCTAAGGACGTAGGGCGAGGGATCGCCCGCATCGATTTCCACGATATGCAGGCGCTCGGTGTACAGCCTGGAGATGTCATTCGTATCACCGGAAAGAAGACGACCGTGGCCAAGGTCATGGCCATCGACGACGAATTTGCCGGCAAAAAGTTCATCCAGATCGATGGAATCACACGCGAGAACAGTGGAGTGGGGATCGATGAGCGGGTGACCATAGAACGGGCCTTTCCCAAACCTGCCAGCCAGATTGTACTCGCCCCCTTAACCGAACTCCGTGGTGTACCCAAAAAGCGGGAGGATCAATATATCGGCAAGCTGATAGAAGGCCTGCCCCTCGTCCAGGGTGATCGCATCCGTATCAACCTCTTTGGGGCCGGATACCACGACTTCTCCGTGGTGGAGACGATTCCGGGAGGTGAGGTCACCGCCCAGCCCTATACCTCTATCCGGATCAAGCTGGGAGGCACCCAGCTCCGCCGTCCCGGCCAGAAGGTCTCTTACGAGGATATCGGAGGACTCAACAAGGAGATCCAGCGGGTCCGGGAGATGATCGAGCTCCCGCTCAAATACCCGCAGGTGTTCGATCGCCTGGGGATCGGGGCCCCCAAGGGCCTGCTCCTGCACGGCCCACCCGGCACGGGAAAGACGCTCATCGCCCGGGCAGTGGCCAACGAAACCGAAGCCCACTTCATCGCCATCAACGGGCCCGAGGTGATCCACAAATTTTACGGGGAAAGCGAGGCCCGGCTGCGGGAGATCTTTGAAGAGGCCAAGAAGAAGGCTCCCAGCATCATCTTTATCGACGAGATCGATGCCATCTCTCCCCGACGTGAAACCGTGCAGGGAGACGTGGAAAAACGCGTGGTGGCCCAACTGCTCGCGCTGATGGACGGACTGGAAGCACGCGGCCAGATCGTGGTCATCGGCGCCACCAACATCCCCAACGCCATCGACCCGGCCCTGCGCAGGCCGGGACGCTTTGACCGGGAGATCGCCATCGGCATCCCGGATAAACGGGGACGCCTGGAGATCCTGGAGATCCACACCCGAGGAATGCCCCTGGCCCCTGACGTCAAGCTGGAGGAGCTGGCTAACATCACCCACGGCTTTGTAGGAGCCGATCTGGAAGCCCTCTGCCGTGAAGCGGCCATGCTCTGCCTGCGCAAAGCCCTGCCGCAAATCGAGTTTGAAACCGACTCCATCCCCTACGAAACCCTGCTCCAGCTCCAGGTCACCATGGATGACTTCATGGAAGCCTTCAAAGAGATCGACCCCTCTGCCATCCGGGAGCTCTATGTGGAGCTGCCCGAAGTGGGCTGGGAGAAAGTGGGCGGTCTTGGCCGGGTCAAGCAAGAGCTCATCGAGGCCATTGAGTGGCCCCTGCGCTACCCGGAGATGTTCGAGCATCTTCGCATCCAGCCGGCCAAGGGCATCCTGTTGTACGGCCCTTCAGGAACAGGAAAAACGCTGCTGGCCAAGGCCGTGGCCACGGAGAGCCAGGCCAACTTCATCTCGGTAAAAGGACCGGCCCTCCTCTCCAAATACGTCGGAGAATCGGAACGGGCCGTGCGGGAACTCTTCCGCAAGGCCAAACAGGCTTCCCCCTGCATCATCTTCTTCGATGAGATCGATGCCGTGGCCCCGATTCGCGGGTCGAGGGAAGGGGATTCTCACGTGACCGAACGGGTGATCAGCCAGCTCCTCACCGAACTCGATGGCATCGAAGACCTGCGAGGAGTAATCGTGCTGGCCGCCACCAACCGTATCGAGGCCATTGACCCGGCTCTCCTCACCCCGGGACGCTTTGAGCTGCTGCTGGAAGTGCCCCGTCCCTCCCTGGAAGAGCGGATAGAGATCTTTACCATCCATACACGAGGGAAGCCGCTGGCCGCAGATGTCGATTTTACCTCGCTGGCCGCCCGCATGGAGGGCTGTGTGGGGGCCGATATCGAAGCGGTCTGCCGGAAAGCGGCCAGGATCGCCATGCGAGAATTTCTGGCCCAGGAGCAGCCGATGGAACGGTCGGTGCTGGAGAAGATCGTTATCACGCAGAAGCACTTTGAACGTGCTCTGGGGCAGGGGAGTTAAGGATGGAGGTACCACGAAGAAACCTGTACATTCAGAACCTGGCCATCAGCGGCGAGCATGCCTATTGCTGGGCCAAAGATGTGGCTGAACTGCGGAAACGTCGCCAGCAGGTGGAGAGACTGCGGGCAGAAATCCAGGCCATCCAGGCAGAGCCGATGTCCCGGGCAGAACTCAGAGCACGGTTGTGCGAGGAACTGGAACGGAATCGCCTGGAACGCGAGCAGATCGTCTATGCGCTCCTGACCGAACTGCAGCAGGGAACCTTTAACGGTCCCTTCCTGGGTACCAACCAGCTCTACAACGCGCTTGCCATCCCTGAGTTGATGAAGGAAGAGCTCTTTGCCGCCATCGACCACCTGCCCGAAGGGAGCTCCCAGGCCAGCAAGCAGGAGCGGATCGCTCTCCTGCAGGCCGAAATCGCCCGGCTGGAAGAGGAGATGAAGCTCTACGGCCCCAAAGCAGAGTGGTTCGCCGATCAGGGACAGAGCCTCCCGCCCGAGGACTGGTTACGGGTGGCGGAGTGGGTGGTGGAGGAGTGGATGGAGTACGCCCGCTACTTCTCTGACGCGGTGGATTGGAATGGCCAGCGACTCTCCGATGCCCGGGCCCTGGAGGCTTACTACGCCCTGGAGCTGGATCGACTACCCAAGGCGCCCCAGGTGCAACCGGGGTACGAGGAGTAGCACCGCTTCTCGGAAGGGAGAGAGGGGATCATCTGTAGGATGTGTGACGCAGAGATAAGGAGGGATACCATGGAGCATTTGGCAGCAAGAATGGCCCGTCTGGGAACGGAAACCGCTTTTGACATGCTGGCCAAGGCCAAGGCCCTGGAGGCACAGGGACGCGAGATTCTCCATTTTGAAATCGGGGAACCGGATTTCGACACCCCGCAAAACATCAAAGAGGCGGCAATGAAGGCCCTGCGCGATGGGTACACCCACTACTGCCCGGCCCCCGGCATTCCTGAACTGCGGGAGGCGATCGCCGCGCACATCAGCCGGACCCGTAACATCCCGGTGGACCCGGAAGAGGTGGTGGTGACGCCAGGGGCCAAACCGATCATGTTCTTCACCATCCTGGCCCTGGTGAACGAGGGGGACGAGGTGATCTACCCCAACCCCGGCTTTCCGATCTACGAATCGATGATCAACTTCGTGGGGGGAAAACCGGTCCCCATCCCCCTGCTGGAGAAGCACAACTTCAGCTTTGACCTCAACCGCTTTGCCGACAGCCTCTCGGACAAGACCAAGCTCATCATCCTCAACTCCCCCAACAATCCCACCGGCGGGATCATCCCTCCGGAGGATATCCGCAAGGTGGCCGAACTGATCCGCGGCAAACCGATCTTTGTCCTCTCCGACGAGATCTACCAGGGGATGCAGTACAGCGGGACCCCGCTCAGCATCGCCTCTCTCCCGGAGATGAAAGCGCAGACGATTATCCTGGACGGTTTCTCCAAGCTCTATGCCATGACCGGCTGGCGGCTGGGATACGGGATCATGGACAAAGCCCTGGCCCCCCATATCACCAAGCTCATCGTCAACTCGAACTCCTGCACCGCCACCTTCATCCAGAAGGCCGGGGTGGAAGCCCTGACCGGTCCTCAAGAAGCCTCGCAGGAGATGGTACGGATCTTCCAGCGTCGACGCGACCTGATCGTGAACGGGTTGAACGCCATCAACGGTGTGCGCTGTGCCATGCCCCAGGGGGCATTCTACGCCTTCCCCAACGTGGAATCGTTCGGGAAGAAGAGCGAGTTCATCGCCAACTATCTCCTGGAAAAGGCGGGAATCGCCTGTCTATCCGGCACCGCCTTTGGAAAGTATGGAGAGGGCTTTCTCCGCTTCTCGTACGCCAACTCGGAAGAGAACATCCAGAAGGGGTTAGAGCGGCTGGAGAAAGCGCTGGCGACCTTATAAAGAAAGGATGGGGAGCATGGGAGGCGGCATTCTCTTTCTGGCCATTCTGTTCTTTCTCCTGTTCTTCGTGCGCAACAACAGTCCCCAGGAGCTCCTGCACAGCCCGGCCGCCATCAGCTTCATCGTGATCGCCCTGCTCGTGGAAGTCTGGCTGCTCTACTCGCTGGGCCAGGCCCTGCGAGAGCGTCGCAGCAAAGGGCGTCTCCAGCAGCCAGACCAGGCCCGGCACAGGAGGCCTCACCGCCGCTGATCCCTCTCCCGTCCCAGGCCGGTCCCTACATCTTGAGGACGATGTCGCCCAGGGAGAAGTAGGGGATAAAAACCGAGTAGGCAATCAGCGCCGTAATCAGGCCGACGATCAGCAACAGGAGGGGCTCGATCAGGGTGCTGAAGTTACTGATCATGTGATCCACCTCTTCCTTGTACACCTCGGCCACCTTCAAGAGCATGGTATCGAGCTGGCCAGCCTCCTCCCCGATGGCCAGCAGGTCCATGGCAAAGGGGGGCAGGACCTCAAACCGTCGTAGCGAGGCCTCTACCTTGTCTCCCCGCTCTACCGCCGCCGCCGTCTCCTGCAGGGCATGGGCGAGGAGACGGTTGGAAGCGGTCTCCTCAGCGATACGGAGGGCCTTGAGAATAGGGACTCCTCCCTGCAAGAGGGTGCCAAAGGTCTGGCAAAACTCGGCCACCACCGCCTTGGTGATCAGGGAGCCGAAAAGGGGGAGCCTCAGCTTCCAGCGGTCGAGAAACAGGCGGCCGGCCGGGAGACGACCCAGGCTGAACAGGCCGAGGAGCACCAGGAGAAGGAGGAGGAGACAGAGCCACCAGTAGGCCCGCAGAAAAGTTCCGATCCCCACCACGATGCGGGTGGGCAGGGGGAGAATCACGTCGGCTTCGGTAAAGAGGGCGGCAAAGGTGGGGATGATGAAAGAGATCACCAGGATCAGCACGGCGATGCTGACCCCAACGCTGATAATGGGGTACATCAAGGCCCGTCGCACCTTCTGCCGAATCTCCGCCTCCTTTTCCAGGTAATCGGCCAGAATATGCAGGGTACGGTCG
>RFHZ01000347.1 GCA_003696125.1 Nitrospinota bacterium | reverse complement strand
GATCCAGAGTGAGTTCAATCAGATTGGAAGTGATCGTGCCCTGCGCAAAGAGGTCCATGACGGCCAATAAGAGCAGGGGTTTGTGTGGAGCGCGATGGCAGGTGGCAGCCGGCCAGCGGCTTGCACTGGCATCGGTGCGGAGATGGGCAAACTGCCTGAGATACTGAGCAATCATCAGGGAAAAACGATCATCGCTACCAGCGCCCCGGTATCAGGGAAAACACGGAGCTTTGTCATCTACCTTATCTCTGGGGAGAAGCCTCAACCATATCTTGGTACCGCTCTTGCCAGAGCCGTCGCCGCATTTCTTTAATCTGGTGCTGTATTTCCTCCTCGGTCAAACCTTGTGCCTGGGCGGCCGGGACAAGCACATCGCTGAGTTCTTTGAACGGAAAGCGACGTTTTTCCTGGGCAATATAGCGTTGCAGGGCTTCGAGGGCCAGCGTATTGAGTGATACATGCCGTTTCGCAGCGAGCTGAGTCAAGGCGTGATGTACCGATGAGGGTACACGAAGTGTAATGCGCTTCATCGGGGTAACAGTCATAGCGTCGACCTCTTCCTTCTTGCTGATCGGTTGGCCAGACAGCTCTTTCCCTGTCGCCGGACCGTCTCCTTGGCAACCCCTTCTATAGCAGCATTATAGCATCACCTGGAGAGAAGAGCAATCAAAGTTTTTTGTGTATATCGGTCTCAACCTGGTGAAAAGGGCTCGTCAATGCGGTAACGGAGCTGATCTACTTTGAGATTACCCGCTACAGATACGCATCCTCTGCACGAGCAAAGTTATTCATACCGGCAATCGTGACTCCACTTCCCCCCAGATAAAAGATGCCGGTAGATCCAGATACAGCGCTCAACGAAGCACCTGGATCGTATCCCGTCGCACCAGGTCCCAGTCGATCTCATACCCCAACCCCGGCCCTTCAGGCGCATAGACCATCCCCTTGTCGTCCACCTCGATGTCCTGCACCAGACCGTACTTGTTGGCACCGCTGGCCGGAAAGACCTCGTAGTAGTCACAGTTGGGAATGGCCATCGTGACATGGAGGTTGGCCACGTTGTTAAGGGAATTTCCCCCGTGGTGCAGCTCACACTTCATGTGGAAAGCCTCTGCCAGGTGAGCGATCCGCACCAGCGGGGTGATGCCTCCCACGACCGCCACATCTCCCCGCAAGATATCGGTCGCCTGCTGGTGGACCCATTGCGCCATGGCGTAGAGCCCACCCGGCGCGTATTCGGTGCACAGGAGGGGAATGTCCAGCTTTTGCCGCAACTTGATGTAGTTGTAGATATCCTCTTCGGGTAGCGGATCCTCGTACCAGAAGTAGTTCAACTCCTCGATGGCCCTGCCGACCCGCACCGCATCTTCATAGCTGTAAGCCCACATGGCATCCAGCATCAGGACCATCTCATCCCCCACCGCCCGGCGGATGGCGCGACAGATCTCGATATCCTCTTGCGGAGTCCCATGGGGATGAACCTTATACGCGGTCCAGCCGAGTGATCGAAAATGCTGGGCCTCTTCCGCATACGCCTCCGGCGTGGGGAGCCAGGCAGAGCTGGCATAAGCCGGTACCTGATGCTTACAGGTGCCGAGCAGGCGATGGATGGGCAGGCCTGCCGCCTTGCCGGCCACATCCCACAGGGCCACATCCACCGCACCGATGGCGCGCAACGAGACCAGCCGGTGCCTCCGCCACATCTCCTGCCAGAGGGCACCGATGTCCAGGGGATTCCGGCCGATCAGCATCGGTTTGAGCTGGGTCATCAGCGGTCCCACCAGCTCGTCAGCTCCCTGATTGGAGGAACCGAGGAAGGCGTGCCCCTCGATCCCGGCATCGGTGTGTACCGTTACCACACCGAGTTGCCGCTCCCCACCAAACTGGTTTCTCCCCGTTCTCCAGGGCTTACTGGGCCATTTGAACAAGGTCACGGTCAAATCGGTAATCTCCATCCCTTCCTCCTTGCATCGTTTACATCTAGACTCTGCTCTGACAGAACACCATCATCCTATGACCACCCCAGCATACCGGATGATGAAGCGCCGGTCAATCGCTTTACGCTCCTCCCCTGCGCTTACCTATCGGCTAGTGCCCGCTGCAGCCGCTCGGCCAGGGCGATGATCTCTTCTCGTCGGGCGATCTGGGCGACCCAATGCGCAGGGATGTCTTCGACTCCGTAGTAGATGCCGGCCAATCCTCCGGCCACCGCACCGGTTGTATCCGTGTCTTCCCCCAGATTGACCGCTTTCAGCACCGTCTCGGCATACGAGTGACTGGTCAAAAAGCACCAGAGGGCGGCCTCTAAGGTGTGTACCACGTATCCGCTCGACCGGATCTCTCCTTCCGGGAGACGAGAGATGTCCTGGGTAATCACCCGGGAGAGCATAGGCAGCTCATCTTCGTGGGCGAAGTGGGTTTGCATGGTGTGTTGCATCTGCCTGTATGCCACCTCTGCCGGTTGGCCTGCCAGCAGATGCAATGCCAGCTCGATGTACGCACAGCAGGACAGGATCGCCCGGCGATGTCCATGGGTAAGGGCAGAGACCTCGGCAACGATTCTAAACCGCTGCTCTGGTGGTAGGGAGCGGACATAGAAGGCGATCGGCAATATCCGCATGAGGGAGCCATTCCCATTGCTCCCCTCATCCCTCCCTCCTGCCTCCTGGGGAGGAACCTTTCCGGCACGTAGACGCCGGATAGCCTTTTGTGTGGTGACCCCCACATCGAAGACCCGTCCATGCGGAGTCCACAGGTTCTGCTCATACCACTGCACGAACTTCTGGCCGATATCATAGAGATCATAGCCATGACAGAGGCTCTCGGCCAGGCAGAGGGTAAGCGAGGTATCATCAGACCAGGTACCTGGAGGTTGGTGATGGGTACCGTACCCGATCATGTCTCGCACCGGCTGCTGCCGGAGCAGGCTTCTAGGTTGGAACTCGACCGGCACCCCCAAGGCATCACCGACACAGACCCCCATAAGCGCATCCAAAACCTTGTTTGTGCTCATGGCATTGTTCCTCCCCAGCCGATGAAGTATGGATAAACCGACCTTATTGTGAGGAATAGCAAGGACAAGTATACCTCATAAGGGAGAGAGAAGCCACCTGGACAGGCTTAAGGCAGAACCATTCTTTACCCCAAAAAGGGGAAGAATATCGGTAGAGAGGATGCTATAATAACGAATCAAGGAAGAGCTGACAGGCATGAGCGAACCGGCTGGGGCCATCTTCGGATACTGCTACCCCACCGGGGATTCGTCAACCGAGCAAGCAGGAGGAAGAGAGTGAAAGTCCTGATCGTGGGAAGCGGAGGGAGAGAGCATGCGCTGGCCTGGAAAATCCGCCAGAGCCCGCGGGTGGATACACTTTTCTGTGCGCCGGGTAATGCGGGAACGGCGACCTTAGGGACGAACCTCCCGATACCGGCCGAGGATGTGGAGGGACTGGCGAACTTCGCCACCCGGGAAGACATCGATCTGACCGTGGTCGGCCCGGAAGCGCCTCTGGTGGCGGGTATCGTCGATGTTTTCCGCCAACGTGGACTCCGCATCTTTGGTCCCACCCGGCAGGCGGCAGAGATCGAGGGGAGTAAGATCTATGCCAAAAGCCTGATGCAGCGCTTTCATATCCCTACGGCCCAGAGTGCCCTCTTCTCGACGCCGGAAGAGGCCAGGGCTTTTTTGCCACGCTGCACCTATCCTGTGGTCGTGAAGGCCGACGGGCTGGCGGCAGGCAAGGGAGCCATCATCTGTCGCAACGAAGGAGAAGCAACAGAGGCGATCGAGCAGATGATGGTAAAGCGAATCTTTGGGAAAGCGGGAGAACGGATCCTCATAGAAGAATTCCTGCCGGGAGAAGAGGCCTCTGTCTTTGCCCTTACCGACGGCACCCACCTCCTTCCCCTCCCCTCGGCCCAGGATCATAAAGCGGTGTACGATCAGGACAGGGGACCCAATACCGGAGGGATGGGGGCCTACTCCCCGGCCCCTCTGGTGGAGAGGACCGGACCGGAGAAGATCCGGCAACAGATCCTGGAGCCGGCCGTGGCCGCCCTGGCCCAGGAGGGACGTCCCTATACCGGTGTCCTCTATGCCGGCTTGATGATCCAGCAGCAAGAACCGAAGGTGCTGGAGTTTAACGCGCGTTTTGGTGATCCCGAAGCCCAGGTGCTGCTGGTCCGCCTGGAGGATGATCTGATCCCGGCCCTGGAGGCGACGATCGACGGAACGCTCGATCAGATCCGACTGCGATGGCGGAAAGAGGCGGCCGTGTGCGTGGTCATGGCCTCTCAGGGCTATCCCGGCCCGTACGAGAAAGGGAAGGAGATCCAGGGACTGGAGGCCGTGGCAGAGATGGAGGATGTGGTGGTCTTCCATGCCGGTACCGCCCTGCGAGAGGGGAAGGTGGTGACCAGCGGCGGCCGGGTCCTGGGAGTCACCGCCCTGGGAGAGACGATCGCGGCGGCGATAGAGCGAGCCTATACGGCGGTAAAACAGATCTGGTGGGAGGGGGTCCATTATCGAACTGATATCGGCCAAAAGGCGCTGCGGGGATGACTCAGCAGTCGAGGAGGCGGAGAAAGGCCTCTGTCTCCGTATGCGGGCCGATCAGGGCGAGGTTGAGTCGCTCCGGGAGAAAAAGGGTGCGGGCGAGTCGCAGGATGTCTTCCCGACTCACCTGCTCGATACGCTCCAGGACTTCTGTGACCTGGGGGACTTTTCCCTCCAGGAGCAGGGTCTCCCCTAACCATTCACCATAGCTGGCGCTGTCTTCCAGGCTGAGGATGAGGGAGCCCTTGAAATGCTCCCGGGCATCGAGGAGTTCCCTTTCCGTGACCCGCCGCCTCTTCAGGTGCCGGAGTTCTTCCAGGATGAGACGAATCACCTTTTCCACATTGGCGGCATTGACCCCGGTCGCAATCACCACCATGCCGGTATCGGCAAAGGTGATCACCTCGGAGTGAATATAGTAGGCCAGGCCACTCCGGTCCCGCAGCTTTTGAAAGAGCCGGCTACTCATGCCCCCGGCCAGAATGATGTTGAGGAGCAGGAGGGCAGGGAGATCATTGTGAGAGCGGGGCAAGGCACGGATACCCAGACAGAGGTGGGTCTCCTTGCTCTGTTGAGACCGGAGAAGAACGGCCGGAGCGGTCTGCTTTTCCGGGGCAGGGAGGAAGGAAGGAGGCGGGGGGCTGGCCTCTTCACCAAACCAGCGCTGTACAGCATCCACAGCCTGGGAAGGATCCAGGTTCCCCACGATACTGATGACGGTGTTGGCCGGGATATAGTAGGTGGCGAGATAGCGGAGAACGTCTCGCCGGGTAATGCTCTGCAGTGTCTCTGCCTTCCCCAATATGCTCCAGCCCAGGGGATGGTCCGGCCACATCAGGGTGCTGAGCAGCTCATACACCAGCTCTTCCGGCGTATCTTCCAGCTTGGCCAGCTCTTCCAGGATCACGCTCCGTTCGATACGCAGATCGCGTGGGCGTAACAACGGGTTCTGCAGCATATCGGCCAACACTTCCAGCCCGAGCGAGAAATAGGCCAGGGGGACCAGGGTGACATAGCTGGTATACTCCTCACTGGTAAAGGCGTTAATGTCTCCGCCCACTCGCTCTATGGCATTGACGATATGAAAGGCGGTCGGCCGGTGGGTGGTCCCCTTGAAGAGGAGATGTTCGGTGAAATGGGAGATACCCTGATGGGCAGGAGACTCGTAACGCGACCCGACACGGAGCAGGACGTTGATCGCCACCGCTTGCGACCAGGGAACCTGTTTCAGCACGACCTGGAGGCCATTCCGGAGGCGTTCACAGGTGATCACAGCCGATGCGTTTACCCCTTCTTGGTAAAGCGGTCAATATTGATCACGGCCCGTTCGTGTGTCCCTTCTCCGATCTTCTCCTTCTCGTTGTACGCCTCCACCGCAAAGACCAGCCTCCGGCCTTTCACCTCCAGCAACCTGACCCTGGCCGTGACCTGCATGCCGATCGGTGTGGCCGCGATATGGCTCACGTTGACCTGCACCCCTACCGTCTGCTCTCCCGGGTCGAGGTAAGGCGTGATGGCCTTGATCGCCGTCTGTTCCATCAGACCGATCATGGACGGAGTGGAGAAGAAGGAAGGGGCATCCTTCCCCAGGTGGGTTATCCCCATCTCCGGTGTCGTGGTGATGGTCATTTCTGCCGTAATACCAGGCTGTACCGGCTGCACCAATCCCCCCTCCTTTCCAGGAATACCAAGAACGGATAGACCACAACATCCTCGCCAGTGATGACTCGACATCCTGCTCCATAGTATACCGCCCCCTCTCCCCCTGTCAATCCCTAAACACGAAAACCCATTGACACCGCAACGCCTTGCTGTTATGGTAAAGACAGGTGAACCATTCGGTTCTTGGTCACCAGCATGCAGCCTGTCTCCCCGGGAGGGGAATCCTCAGGGCTGTATGCATACAGGATACGGGGCTATAGGCTGGCAGAGACGCCAGAGGGGAGGAGTCCTCTCTGGGCATTGGTCTTTCTCCCAACAGGGGAACAGGGAGGCAGCATGCGATGAGTAGAGAGAAATGGGGACGAGCGTTAGCCAGAATCGTGGGCCGGCAAAATGTCATTTACGAAGAGGATGAACTGCTGGTCTACGAGTGTGATGGAATGACCATGGATAAAGCCCTGCCCGATGTGGTCGTCTTTCCCACCACCACTGCCCAGGTGGTGGAGATCGTCAAATGGGCCAACCAGGAGGGGGTTCCCTTCATCGCCCGTGGGGGCGGAACCGGCCTGAGCGGGGGCATCATACCGGTGAAGGGTGGTATCATGATCGCGCTCAACAAGATGAACCAGATCCTGGAGGTGGATCTGGAAAACAAGCGTGCCGTGGTCCAGCCCGGCCTGGTCAACCTCTGGCTGTCAGAAGCGGTCTCTGACCAGGGGTATCATTATGTCCCCGATCCCTCCAGCCAGCAGGCCTGCACCATCGGGGGCAACGTGGCAGAAAATGCCGGAGGACCCCATACCCTGAAGTATGGGGTCACCACCAACCATGTGCTCGGCTTGGAGGTTGTGCTCCCCAATGGTGAGGTGGTTGAGATCGGGGGCAAGGTCGAAGATAACCTCGGTTACGATCTGCGCGGACTCCTGATCGGGTCAGAGGGAACCCTCGGTATCGTGACCAAGGTGGTGGTCAAAATCGTGCGCAAGCCGGAGGCGATCAAGACCCTGCTGGGGGTATTCGAAACTGTCGAGGCGGCGAGTAATGCGGTCTCTGCCATCATCGGGCGTGGGATCGTGCCGGCGGCTATCGAGATGATGGATCAGCTGACCCTGCAGGCAGTAGAGGACTATATCCATGCCGGATACCCGCTCGATGCCGGTGCGGTGTTGCTGATCGAGGTGGATGGCCTGAAGGAGGGACTGGACGAGCAGGCCAAACAGATCGAGGAGATCTGTTACGAGAACAAGGCCCGGGAGGTGCGGGTGGCACAGGACGATAAGGAACGTGCCCTGCTTTGGGCCGGACGCAAACGGGCCTTTGGGGCCATAGGACGCCTCAGCCCCACCTACTACGTCCAGGATGGGGTCATCCCCCGCACCAAGCTACCAGAGGTGTTGCAACGAATTGGGGAGATCGGGGAGCGCTACGGGCTCCGCATTGCCAATGTCTTCCATGCCGGTGATGGGAACCTGCATCCCCTGATCCTCTTTGACGAACGAGATGCCGAGCAGACCAAGCGGGTCTTAAAGGCCAGCTCAGAGATCCTCAAGGTGTGTGCGGATGTGGGAGGGACCATCAGTGGAGAGCATGGGATCGGCCTGGAAAAGATGCAGGAGATGTCCCTGATCTTCTCTGAGACCGATATGAAGATCATGAAACAGATCCGGGCCGTCTTCAATCCCCAAGAGCTGTGTAATCCGGGAAAGATCTTCCCGACACCGGGTCGCTGTGTGGAACTTCGTAAACCGCCGGTACTCGAGAAGGAGGGGATCCGACTCGAACGCTGGTAGAGGAGGAGAGAGCATGGTCGATTATGCCAAGCTGGTGCAGGAGATAGAACGAATAGCCGGTTCGTCTGCCCTCCTTCCTCCAGAGATGTGTCCCTCGTATGCCGTAGAGGGAAAGGTCCCCCAGGTGGTGGTGTTCCCAGAGACGGTGGAGCAGATCGCGGAGATCCTCTCCCTGGCCAATCGGGAGGGAGCTACTGTCATCCCTCGTGGAGGGGGAACAAAGCTCCACTGGGGAGGCATCCCTCGCCAGGTCGATATCGTACTCGGCCTGGAACGGATGAACCAGATCCTGGAACACGAACCGGCTGACCTGACCGTAACCATGCAGGCCGGAACCCGGATACAGGCCCTTCAGGATCGGTTAGGGGAAAAGGGACAGTTTGTACCGCTCGATCCTCCTTTTCCACAGGAGGCGACGATCGGTGGAACCATTGCCACCAATGCCAGCGGTCCCAAACGCCTCCTCTACGGCACGGTCCGCGATTTCCTGCTGGGAGTGAAGGTGGTGCATGCGGATGGACGGATCAGTCGAGCCGGAGGCAAGGTGGTGAAGAATGTGGCCGGCTATGATCTGAACAAGCTCTACGTCGGCTCTTACGGTACCCTGGGAGTGCTGGTGGAGATGACCCTGAAGCTCCTCCCCAGGCCGGAAACGGAGCGACTCTTCTTTGCCACCTTTCCCGATCTCGCCTCTGCCGTGCGGGTCGCTTCCCAGATCTTCCAGTCTGAGCTGCGTCCCAGCGCCATCGAACTCCTGAATAGCCGGGCAGGGGCCCTGCTCTGCCAGGAACTCGGGATCTCGATTACCAGCGGTCCCCTGATCCTGGTCGGTATCGACGATGTGGCCCTGGCCGCCGAGCGACAGTACACCCAGATGCAGCGCTACTGCATGGCCGAGGATTCGGTGGAGATCATCTCCCTTTCCGAAGAGAAGCAGCGACGCCTGTGGAACATCGTGCGCAGCTTCTCTCGCATCGTGCGGGAGCGAGAAGCGGAGGCGCTCATCTGCCGTATCAACGTGGTTCCCAGCCGGGTAGGTGACCTGTTTCAAAAGGCAGAGGAACTGGAAGGGAGCACCGGTCTTCCCGTTGCTCTCCTGGCCCATTTTGGTAACGGTGTGGTTTTCCT
>RFHZ01000346.1 GCA_003696125.1 Nitrospinota bacterium | reverse complement strand
GTGGCGGTGATCGTGGCCAGGGCGCCGCTGGCAAAGCGGAGCGTTGCCACCAGGGTATCTTCGACGGCGATGTCTCGCTGCAGCGTATCGGCAGAGGCCTGCACCTGTACCGGATCTCCCATATACCAGAGCAGCAGGTCGACCAGATGGATCCCCTGGTTCATCAGCACCCCTCCTCCATCAAGGGCCCAAGTCCCTCGCCAGTCGGCCTGATCATAGTAAGCCTGGGGACGAAAATAGGGGATGGTGACACAGCCCAGGGTCAAGGTCCCCAGTGCTCCCTGCTGGATGGCCGTTTTGATCCGCTGGAAAAGCGGCTCTGCTCGCCGCTGGAGGACAACCCCCAGCCTGACACCGGTCGAGGCACAGGTGGTGATCATCTCCTCTGCCTCTGAAAGAGTGACCGCCATCGGCTTTTCTACCAGCACATGTTTCCCCGCCCGGGCTGCAGCCATGGCCTGCGCCGCATGCTGACCACTCGGGGTACAGATACAGATGACATCCACTTCTGGATGCTTGAGCAAGTCTTCCAGTGCGAGACAGGGTACGCCAAACCGGGCACCGATCTCGGCAAAACGGCTGGCATCATAGTGTCCCACCGCTATCAGGCGTGCTCCCCTCTCGGCATTGGCTGCAATGGCCTGCTGGTGGTACCGGGCAACCATCCCGGTTCCTAAGATCGCAAAGCCTATCGTCTCTGCAGGCATCAGGTTTCTCCTCTATCCTGTGTTTCGATTCGTATGACCCGTTTTCAACTCGTCGAGCAGGGCGACGTATCGTTGTCGATCCAGCGGGAACTCCACAGCGGTTTGTGTATGACTCGAGTAGATCATGGCATTGGCCAGTTCGAGCGACCTCCGTCCTTCGGTCCCATCGGCACTCACCGGTGTGCCCTGCAGGATGGCCTGGTGCAGGTTGCGGTACACGGCCACATGATCTCCGGTACCCGGCTCCAGCTCTACAGGCACCGGTTGGAGGGACGGGGAACAAAACGGATGAGGGCTTTGCGCGATGTGGTCACGCAGATCGATCTCCAACCGGGAAAGACGAACCTGCTCTGCCGTGAGCTGCAGATAGCCTCCGGTGCCCCGGATCTCCAGGCGTCCTGGCTGGCCTGCCTCTGCAGTGCTGACATGCACAGATCCCATCGCCCCGTTCTCCCACTCGAGCATGGCCTGCACCGTGTCTTCGGTCTCGATCTGATGCAGACGGGTACGGGTCCAGGCCAGGACCCGGCCGGGCATCCCCACCAGATGGCAGAGGAGATCGAGATGATGGGCTGCCTGGTTCAACAAGACCCCTCCCCCCTCCCCGATCCAGGTTCCCCGCCAGGGGGCCAGGCGATAGTAGACGGCGGTCCGGAGCCAGGTGGCGATCAGATCCACATGCTGGATATCTCCTAACGCTCCCTGCTGGATCAGGCGATGCGCCATGCGCACTGCCGGGTGATGGCGATGCTGGAAGACAACGGCCAGGAGACGGTTGGCCTGTTTGGCTGCGGCGATCATGGCGTCTGCTTCGGCCACATGCACGGCCATCGGCTTTTCCACCAGGACATGACAGCCGGCCTGCAGGCAATCGAGAGCAATCGAGGCATGCGAAGGATGAGGGGTCATGATCACCGCCACCTCAGGCCGGGTTTCGGTCAACATGACGCGATAGTCGGTGTAAAAGGGGCATCCCAGCTCAGCGGCTCGCTGTCGTCCCCGTTCGGCATCGATGTCGGAGACCGCCACCAGATCGACGGTCTCCAACTCCAGGGCGGGACGATGCATGGTGAAGACCGAGGCCCCTACCCCAACGATCACGTGACGCAGCGGTATGGACTGCACGGCCTAACCCCCTTAAAGACGCCCTGTTTCATGACTTGACTCCCGGCGTACGATGGCCACGGCTTCGATATGCGCGGTTTGAGGAAACATGTCAAAGAGTCCCAGGGCCACCAGCCGGTATCGACCGGGAGACGAGTCCTGTTCAGCCGCCTGCAGAAACCGCTGCAGGTCCCGGGCCAGGGTTGCCGGATTACAGGAGACATAGATCAACTGGGTCATGTCTCCTCTCTGGCCGAGACGGGTGATCACCCTCTTATCCACCCCTTCCCGGGGAGGATCGACAAGCAGGGTGATCGGTGCGGGTAACGGCTTTGCGAAAATCGCATCGAGCCCCTCCTCTACGGTAGAGGCAGAGAAGTGGACATGCTCAGCCCCTTGGGACTGCATCTGGGCTCTCTGAATCGCCTGCGCGTCTCGATCAATCCCGTATACGCTGGCAAAAATATCGGCCATTCCCAGTGAGAAAAACCCGGCACCGCAGTAGAGATCGACCAGGGTGGCTGCCTCCTGTTCCAGAACCTGTGTACGTATCCAGGCCAGCAGTCGGTGTGCCATGGCGGTGTGCACCTGATAAAAACTTCCCGGTGGTGTTCCGGCCCGCTGTTCCGGATCAGAGATCTCCAGGTGACGGGGTACTCTTGAGGAGTGACGCACGGCCATAAGACGGGTATTGACCGCCTGGCTGGCGATCAGACACTGCTCAATATCGATAACCGTCCGGTGATCGGTGGCATAGAACCCGATCTGGCCGACCGGTCCTCGATGGACCACGATCTTGTTCCGGTATCCGTACGGATGAGGAGCAGCTTCCACATGGATAGGGGGAAGGAGGTTGCATTTTCCGATGCGGGTCAGCATATCGCGAAGCTGTTTGACTTTGATCCTCACCTGCTCCTCATAGGCGATATGCTGGTAGGCACACCCCCCACAACGACCAAAATAGGGACAGGGGGGAGAGACACGGTGTGGAGAGGGGATGAGAACGGTGAGCAGCTCGGCCCGGGCAAAGTCCCTGGTCGAGCTGGTGATACGAATACGTACCGTTTCTCCTGTGATGGTATACGGGACAAAGACGATCTTGCCATCCGGGAGTCGCCCTACTCCAGCCCCCCCAAAGGCCACATCATGAATGGTCACTTCCGCCTCCATTGTCGTATCCTGGTCTGCTCAGAGGGGTATCGCCTGGGATTTTCTCTAAAGGATTGTAACAGGAGGAGAGGGATTTTGCAAAATAAGGACGCTCCTGTGGTATCCCTGTTGCTGAAAGGAGGGAGAGAAAATGCGCAGGCCACATACCACAGGTAGTCGCCAGCGTTGTTGCGGCTTTGCATAGGTCCCGATCTCTCCCAACGGCTTTTCCCAGGATCTTGATGTAGAGAAATAGGAATAGTTCTATCTAACAGTCCGGTGTGACAGTAGATATGAAGAGTTAAAAAGACTTGAATTTTCTAGAAAGCTACTCTACAATGAGCCAAATGAGAAAAAAAGAGGATGATGGAGTGATATCTAATTTCAGAGCCTTCTATTCCTATGGTTTCTAAAAGATTATACTTACTGAACTGTTAGATGGATCGAGGGGCAAGCCCCTGTGGAGACCGCCGGTGCGACAGTCCTTGACATGCGATAAGAGCAAACCAGATCCAGGAGGTCCTGATCGAAAAATCTGGAGGATACTCGCCTTTGTAACCGAGAGCATGCGGTGGGGTGCAGTGCTTCTCCTGGTAATAATCACCCTAGGCATGCTCACGTTCGGACTGCGGATAACTCCAATCTTCACGGCTTTACTGGGCTTCTGTTTGGCCGTGTGGCGCTTCAGGAGATTGCGCCTTGTAAGATGGATAGCTCTGCTCCTTGTCATCGCCGCTACAATTCTAGGGTGGTATGTGCCCTTCCACGAATACGCAGATCGTGTGGAGTATTTATCACGCAAGAAGATAGAGGGACCCAATACCTTTTCAACAATAGAGTTGGCCGGGATCTGGACTCTTAACATCGGGATGGCGGCTGGTGGATGGCTGGCCGGGTTTCGCGAAGTCGCTGCTGAAACCCTCCTTCTGGCCATTCCTGGTCCCAACGAGCGCCAATGGGCTTCAGATATGCCGATGAGGTCTCCGAAAGTCCGTCGGGTCCTTGCGGAGATGTTGAGAGAAGCCCGCAGATCGGGCCAGACAGATTATAAGCTCCGGAAATACAGGATCGGATGGTCCTACAATCCTCGCCATGAGTCTATCCGTACAGCGCTTGCACTTAATCCGTTTACTATTACTGGTCACGCCATCAAGCATGGCGACAGGTGGCTTCTGAAGTTGCGCGGAACTGTGCGTATTGAGTACTCGAGGAAATATAAGTTGATGCTCTTTAGGAGTCTGCGAGGTCGTAAGATCGTCATTGACGAAGGACTTTTTTGGGTGCTACAGGAAAGAGGCTGGTTTTTTCCATACCAGGCTGTTTGGACCTGGTCTGTATGGTCAGATGATCCCCGTTTGGAGGACCTAAACAGCGTGTACCGGGGGTGGCTCGAGAAGCTGCTGTTCTGGCTGATGTTCTGACAGGCGGCCTAACAAGCCGATGCAGTGGACAGCGGCTACGCCACTACCGCTGAGTCACACGTTAGACTGCAAGTGTGTTTCTGACTCATATCTGGAGAGAAATATGACCACTTCATCTCTTACATCGAGAAGAATCTCAAAAACAAGTATCATCACTCTAAATGCCCCGCTAAAGGACGTATTCCCGTTGTTCGGCCCCATAGCAGAAAAAGAATGGGCTGCTGGATGGAATCCTCAGATACTCTACCCCACCACAGGTCAGGTGGAAGAACATATGGTTTTCAAAACGCCATCCCAACAGGGGCACGGCGAACCTGACTATATCTGGACAGTATCAAAATATCTGCCTGACCAAGCACTCATCGAGTATACGGTCTTTACGCCGGAAAGATTGTGGTGGATTACTATCCGATGCTGGGAAGATATTCCGAATCAAATCACCAAAGCGGAGATTACGTACACATATACCGGACTAACCGGCAAGGGCAACGCCATGAATGAAAAGGCTCTCCAATCGATGTATGCTTATGACCTCAGAGATTGGGAAGAAGCCATCAACTACTATCTCAAGACGGGGAAAAGGCGGGAACCCCATTAGTCATCGTTTGACCACCTCGAAGAGGCACGATACGCAGAGTGCTCTGCATAAAGCCTTGTGAGTATGCGCCTAAGGTCTCTACCGCAATCAGGTGTGCCCTTCGTACAGGCACCGCTCTTCCCTACCGGAAACCCTCTTGACATTTGGCCGTGCTCAGGGTAATGTCCCTCCTGAAACCAGAGAGGCTACCAGCTAAGAGGAGGATACCTATGCAACGCTTCATCATTGTACTGCTTAGCCTCACCCTGCTCTGGACCGGAGGCAATGCGCTCGCGGCTACTCCCAAATATGGTGGTACCTATCGCTTCCCCCTTTCCACCGATCCTCCTACCCTCGACCCGGCGCAGATCACGGATACGACCTCGCATTCGGTCGCTTCGGAGATCTTCAACGCCCTGGTGCGGTACGATGAAAACCTACGCCTCGTCCCGGATATTGCGACCCGCTGGGAGATCTCACCGGATAAGCGCACCTACACCTTTTACCTCCGCAAAGGGGTGAAGTTCCACAACGGCCGGGAATGTACCGCGCAAGACTTCCGCTATACCTTTGAGCGGGTACTTAACCCGGCTACCCACTCCCCCCGTACCGGCTTCATCGACCGGCTCCAGGGGGCTAAGGAATATATGCAGGGGAAAGCCGACCGGGTGACAGGGATCACCGTGGTGGATGACTATACGCTGAAGCTGACCCTAGAAAAGCCCTTTACCCTCTTCCTGCACCTTCTGGCTTACTCCTCGAACTATGTCGTTCCCCGCGAGGTGGTGGAGCGGTACGGCAAGGACTTCACCTCGCATCCGGTGGGGACAGGACCGTTCCGCTTTGTGGAGTGGAAGCATGACGACCATATCCTGCTGGAGGCCAACCCGGAGTACTTCCGCGGTCGTCCTTACCTGGACCGTATCCTGTACCGTATCATCCCGGAGGAGATGACCCGGCTGGAGGAGTTTAAGGCGGGAAACCTGGAGCATAGCGACATTCCCAGCGGACAGTTTCTCAGCGTGAAAAATGATCCGGAGTTAGGTAAACTCCTCGTCTCCTACCCGAATCTGGGTACCTATTCCTTCCGTTTCAACATGGAAAAACCGCCCTTCAAAAACAACAAGAAGCTCCGCCAGGCTTTCAACTATGCCATCGACCGCCAGGCCATCTCGGACATCATCCTGGAAGGACGGGTCATCCCGGCCAAGGGGGTGCTTCCCCCCACCATGCCCGGGTACAACCCGGACCTGAAAGGTTACACCTACAACCCGGAAAAGGCCAGACAACTCCTCGCCGAGGCCGGCTATCCTGGCGGCAAAGGGTTTCCTCACATCGATCTCTACTTCAACACCAACGAGACGCACCAGAAGATCGCCGAGCTGGTGCAGGCGCAACTGCGGGAACTCGGGATCAATATCGGGCTGCGAAGCCTCGACTGGGCCGCCTATATCAAGCTGGTGGATGATGGAGGAACCCTCCTGCACCGCATGGGATGGATCGCCGACTACCCGGATCCGGAGAACTTCCTGACCGTGCTCCACCATAGCCGGAACATCGGTCCGGCCGGTAACAGCGCCCGGTACAGCAATCCTCGTGTCGATGCCCTCCTGGACCGGGCAGACGCCAGCGAGGACTGGGAAGAACGGAAGCGTCTCTACCAGGAGGCGGAGCGGATCATCGTGGACGATGCTCCCTGGATCTACGTTTACTACTACAGCGCTAACATGCTCTTCCAGCCTTACGTGCGGGGATTGCGGCTGACCGGCATGGATTCTGAGCTGACCATCGGGATTCAGCCGATGGAGCTGGTCTGGCTGGACAGGTAAACGAGGGAACAGGATGCTCCTCTTCGTGGCCAGGCGCCTTCTGACCCTCATCCCGGTCTTCTTCGGCATCACCCTGCTCATCTTTCTCCTCTCCTATATCTCGCTGGGTGATCCGGTACGGGCCATGATGGGACAACGGGGCGATCCGGAGATCATCGCCCAGATCCGGAAGGACTACGGCCTGGACGAGCCGTTCTACGTCCAGTATGCCCTGTACATGAAAAAGCTGCTGCGGGCTGACCTCGGTCGCTCTTACCGCCAGCATCGACGCGTGACCGAGATCATCGGGGAGCGCCTGCCAGCCACCATTCGTCTTGCCGTGGCCTCCATGCTGCTGGCCGTTGTGTTCGGCTGCACGGCCGGGATCCTCTCTGCGGTCAAACAGCACTCCTGGTGGGATAACCTGTTGATGATCCTCTCCCTCTTGGGCATCTCCACCCCCGTCTTCTGGAGCGGGATGATGCTCATCCTCCTCTTTGCCTCTACCCTGCGCTGGTTCCCCATCTCCGGGTACGGCAACGGGAGCCTCTGGTACCTGGTCCTCCCTGCCCTGACCCTGGGGGCACTGCAGACCGGGTACATCGCCCGCATGACCCGCTCCAGCTTCCTGGAGGTGCTGCGACAGGACTACATGCAGACGGCACGGGCCAAAGGGTTACACGAAGGCATAATCCTGTTCAAACACGGGTTAAAGAACGCCTCCATCCCGGTGGTCACCATCACCGGGATCAGCCTGGCCGATCTCTTGACCGGTGCGCCCCTGACCGAAACCATCTTTGCCTGGCCCGGGATCGGTCGCCTCATGGTGACGGCCGTGGCTAATCGCGATTTTCCGGTGGTGATGGGATGCACACTCGTCTTTGCCCTGATCTACGTGCTGGCCAACCTGGGGGTCGATCTGCTCTACGCCTATCTCGATCCCCGCATCCGGTATGAGGAGTGAGATGCCAGGCCCAAAGGGTGATTCACCGCGGAGACACGGAGGACACGGAGAGAGACAGAGACATAAGGATGAACCAGGCACAGAGGGACAAACGTCTGGTAGGGGCGCAGCGCGCTGCGCCCCTACTCAGTCCTCATCACTCATTACTCATTACTCATCACTCGTTACTCATTACTCATCACTCATTACTCGTTACTCATTACTCATCACTCATTACTCATTACT
>RFHZ01000345.1 GCA_003696125.1 Nitrospinota bacterium | reverse complement strand
GGGTGGGAATACAGGGAAACTCGGTGCCCTCCTCTATCCCCAGGCTTCCCATGTGCATTACGCCGTGCTCAATCGGCGTGATCAGTGTTTCCTGCAGCGAGCAGGAGTCCCGGAAACACACCTCCACCTGTTACCCAATGCGGTATGGATAGAAGCCCCTTCTCCAGCAGAAACGGGATGGAGGGAAGGGAGTGCAGAACGACTCTTCCTCTATCCGGTTCGGGCCATTCGACGCAAAAACATCGGCGAATTTCTCCTCTGGTCCGCCCTGGGAAAACGTGGGGATCGCTTTGCCATCTCCCTGGCTCCCCAAAACCCGCTGGCCCGGCCAATCTATGCGCAATGGGTCGCTTTTGCCCGCTCCCTTGATTTACCGGTAGTCTTCGATCTGGTAACCACCAGCCAGCAGCCGCTGGCAGCTCTGGTACATGCGGCCCATGCCCTGATAACCACCAGTGTTGCCGAGGGGTTTGGCCTGGCCTTTCTCGAACCCTGGCTCCTGAACCGAGCTTTGCTTGGACGAAAACTCCCGGAAATCACCGCCGAGTTTGAAGAGGCCGGAGTAGACCTCTCCGATCTCTATAACCGTCTAACGGTACCGGTGGAGTGGATCGGAGGACCGGTGGTGCTCCGACGCAAGCTCGCGGCAGCCCTCCCCTCCTATCTGGCCTCCTATGGACGCCACATGCAGCCTGGTGATGTCGAGCAGATCCTTCACACCCTGCTCAATAACGGGCGAGTCGATTTTGGCCGACTCGACGAGGAACTCCAGGCCCAGATCATCCGTCATCTTGTCCACACACCGGCTGCCCGGCAAGAGCTATCTCCTCCGAGCTTACCCTCTGCAGAAGATAGCAAGAAAATCGAACGGAATCGCCAGGCTGTCCAGCAGGCCTTCAGCCTGGAACGGTATGGGCAACGACTCATGCAGATCTACCGGCAGGTCATGGAGTCACCGGTCGACTCACTAGATAGCCTGTCAGCCGACCTGTTGCTCGACCAGTTTCTCGCTCCAGAGCGCTTCTCTCTGTTGCGAACGTAGGGGTGATCTCTTCATGTGTGGCCCTCTCATCTCTCATCTCCTGGCCCGGATACGCGCCCTCTCTACTCCGCTGACTCCTGTACCGACCGGAATGAGGGCACGACTGATGCGACTCCCCATCCGGGTGGTGCTGTTCGACGTGTATGGTACGCTCTTTATCTCCGCAGCCGGTGACATCGGTACCGCCCAGGAGAGGAACAACGCAGAGGCCTTCCAGGTAGCCCTACGCGCGAGTGGATTTTGCCCGCTGCGAGACGGCACAGGGGAGTGGGGAATGAGGCTGCTGGACAGGACGATTCGTGCGGTGCATGCCCGTCAGCGACAGGAAGGAATCTCCTATCCGGAGATAGAGATACGCCAGATCTGGGAACAGGTCCTCTCCCTGTTGCAGCAGGAGGGATGGATACAGGGGGATATCGGGCCGGAGGCGGTGATGCGACTGGCCGTGGAGTATGAGTGCCGGGTCAATCCGGTCTGGCCCATGCCCGGCCTGCAGGGAACCCTGCAGGGGTTGCGGGAAAGAGGGATCGTGCTTGGAATCATCTCCAATGCCCAGTTCTTTACCCCGCTCCTCTTTCCCGCCCTTTTAAACCGGGAACTCAACCACCTGGGCTTTGCTCCTCATCTCTGTACCTGGTCCTACCTGGCCAGGGAAGCAAAGCCCTCATCGCGACTCTTCAGCCCTGTTCTCACCCGGCTGGAGCGAGACGGTATCTCCCCTGCCCAGACCCTGTACGTGGGGAACGATTGCTTAAACGACATGTGGCCGGCTGCAATGCTCGGGTGGAAAACCGCTCTTTTTGCCGGTGATCGACGTTCACTCCGGTTGCGGGAAGGGGAGCCACGCTGTGCCGGCGTTACCCCGGATCTGGTGGTTACCGATCTGCGACAGCTTCTGAGCGTGCCGGACTGAAACACTCTGGAAAGTCCAGGGTCTCTAACAGAGGAGAGCAGGTATGTCCCCGATAAAGATCGGCTTTCTCGGCTTTGGCGAAGTGGCCTCTACGTTGTCCAAACCGCTAAGGGAACATGGGGCCCAGGTGGCGGCGTACGACATTCTCCTCTCTCAGGAAGGGGGAAAAGCCATCCTGCAGAGACGAGCTCAGGACCCGGGAATAGTATTCCTCTCCCTTCCTGCTCTGATCAGTCATGCCGATTATCTCCTCTCTACGGTTACCACCCAGATGGCGACTCAAGTGGCGCAGGAATGCGCTCCTTATCTGAAACCGGGTCAGGTCTATCTCGATTTAAACTCCACCTCTCCTGCCGTAAAGATCACCATCAGCCAGATCGTAGAAGCGACCGGTGCCGACTTCGTCGAAGGGGCGATCTTAGGGGCAGTGGGGATAAGTGGGGCCAGGACAGCGATCCTTACCGCCGGGGCACGGGGAAAAGAGGTTGCAGAGAGGCTTACCTCTCTGGGTCTTCGTGTCTCCTATTACCGGCCAGAGATCGGCAAGGCCTCGCTGTTCAAAATGCTCCGGAGCATCTTCTCCAAAGGGGTGGAGGCGCTGTTGCTGGAGATGCTGCTTGCCGGGAAACGAGCCGGGATAGCCCGGGATCTCTGGAGGGAGATCAACGAGTTGCTGTCGCAGAACCGGTTCGAGCAGGTGGCGGCGAACTGGATACAGAGTCATGCCGTGGCGTACGAAAGGCGGTATCATGAGATGGTCCAGGTAAGCGAAACGATGCGAGAGATCGGGGTGGAGCCGGTCATGACGGCCGGAACAATCGCCTTCTTCCGTCGCTCTCTCCGCCTGGACTGGGAAACCGCCTTCAGAGAAAAGCCGACCTCTATGGATCAGGTCATCGATTTTCTGGTGGAGCAACTGCAGTCAGAGGTGTAATGGAGGTGAGAGATGTTCAAGAACCGCATGAAGGAAAAACTCCTTGCTGGACAGCCCGCCTTTGGGGTCTCGGTGATGATCCCCTCTCCCCAGGTGGTAGAGATGATCGGGAAGCTGGGGTTCGACTGGGTCTTGATCGACTGCGAACACGGTACCATCTCTCTGGAGAGCGTGGAGTTGATGGCCATGGCGGCTGCACTTTCCGGTATTACGCCGATTGCCCGTCCCTGGCAGAACACCCCGGAAGCGATCATGCAGGTGATGGATCGAGGAGTGCTGGGGGTGCAGGTACCTCATGTCAATACGGCTGAGGATGCCAGACGTGCGGTGGAGTCGGTGAAGTTTCATCCGCAGGGGAAACGCGGTCTGGCCGCTGGAACCCGACCGGCCAGCTACGGTTTGGGTCTCTCCATGGCTGAGTATACGGTCGAGGCGAATCGGGAGACCCTGGTCTGTGTCCAGCTAGAAGAAGAGGAGGCTCTGCACAATCTCGAGTCCATCCTCCAGGTGGAGGGGGTTGATGTCTTTTTCATCGGGCCGTCTGATTTATCGCAGTCTATGGGGTATCCAGGTCGTTCAGATGCCCCTCCGGTTCGTGAAGCGATGGACCAGGCCTTTGCCGCGATTGTCGCAGCGGGAAAGGTATCAGGATCGGCCGGTAATCCCCAGGCCATCCGCACCTATCGACAGAAAGGGGTTCGCTACCTTTATACCCATCTCACCACCCTTCTCTCCCGGGCCAGCACCATGTTCTTCGAGAGTGTGCGGGATTGAGGACTGGCCGGCGTACGCGGAGGTAAAGAGTTTTTCCGGCAGTATGAGGCCTCAGAGGGCAACAGTGTCT
>RFHZ01000344.1 GCA_003696125.1 Nitrospinota bacterium | reverse complement strand
TCCCATGACCGTGTTCTTCGCTTCTACGCAGGCCCTCCGGCCATCCCACTCGTCCCCCCACGGATACGTACAGCCAGCCGTGTCCCGCGCCGCCTTCTCTCACTCCGCCTCGGTGGGCAGCCGCTTCCCGGCCTACTCACAGTATGCCCGGGCATCCTCCCAGCTCACCCCCACTACCGGCCAATCTGGTCCGTTAAGGGCAGAGTCGTCCCAGTACACAGGTTCTCGATGCCCGGTGACTTCCACAAAGCGCCGGTACAGCCGGTTGGTTACCTCGTACTGGTCGATATAAAAGGTATCCAGGTAGACCCGGTGCAAGTGAACCCTACTCCAGCTCCACGACGTTAAGCCGTAGCTCATGCGAGCCGTCCGGACGGGCATACTCGTAGTAGAAGAAGAGCCGATCCGGAAAGGCAACCACCTCCGGGTAGCGTAGGGCGCCGGTGGCATGTTGGGAACTGAGCAGGGGCCGGTCCACCGGCACCTTGGTGAAGTGATGCAGGTCGGTACTCAAGAGATGGGAGGGAAGGGTAACAGGGCTTCCCGGATACGTGCGCGGGGACGACGATAGTGTCGCTCCAGGGTAAACACAGCCCCAAAGATTACCGTGTCGGCCAGAGTTACCGTAATCTGGCCTTCCTCAATCTGCCGAAGGTAGGCGGTAGCCCGGGGGGATTGCTCAGGGTGATCCCCCAGTACGTGGCGAAGCAGTACGTTCGTATCGAGAAAGGGAGCGGTCATTCTGTTTGTCTCAAGCGTTCTATAGCCGCCTCAGCCATAGCCTGCTCTCCCACCTCCCGCAGACGTTCGGCACTGGCAGGTGGTTCTGTTCCCTTGAGCAAGCCCGCTGTTGCCTCCACGACACTCCCCGCCCGCATGAGCCGGATCTGGTCGTCTTCCAATATCCAGATCACCTTATCCCCTTCCTGCAAATTCAGGGCGCGTCGAATGGGTGCCGGGATGGTGACCTGTCCTTTCCGGGTCATGACACTCGTTATATGCATCCTGTCTCCTCTGGTAGGATCTTTGTTCTCTATTCAGAACCAGTATAATACCTGTCCTACTCCCCGTCAACTGTTCCAGACATCTGGAGACTGAGTAATGAGTGATGAGTAACGAGTAATGAGTAATGAGTGATGAGTAACGAGTAATGAGTAACGAGTAACGAGTAATGAGGACTGGGTAGGGGCGCAGCGCCGCTGCGCCCTTACCAGACCCCTGGGGCTTGTGTGCCTCTGTAAGGTATCTACGCCAAGAGGATATGCGTGGCTGCAATACATTGCCCGATCCGTGCGGCTACTCCTCCAACCCCAGCGCAAAGTGGATCGCTGCCTCCACCGCCCGCAGCTTCTCCGGTGTCAGGGTGGTGATATACTCCCGCAGGCTGGACTTGGCAATAGTGAGAATCGTGTCCAGATTCGCCACACAGGGCCGGGGCAACCCATCTTCAGGCCCCAGCGGCACTTCGACCGGGATATGACGGACCCGGGTGGTCACGGGCGCGACAGTCACCAGGGCACGAACCGCATAGGCCTCATCTCGAGAGAGCAGGACCACAGGCCTGCGGCCTGCCGGTAAAGGTAGATCCGCCCACCAGATTTCGCCTCGCCTCACTCCCAGGGCTCCTGACAGAGCACGGTACGGCCCACCTGATCCACCACGGCGATCTCCTCGTCGCTCTCCGGCTGTTCGCGGTAGCCCTGGACATAGCGTACCACCGCTTCCTGCGCTTGCGTCTGACAGAGGAAAGCTTGCACAGCCTTCTGGAAGAATTGACTGCGGCTCTCTCCTCGAGTTTGACGTGCCTGCTCAGCCGCGTCCAGCAGGTCGGCAGGAAGGCTAATGGTAACCTTAACCACTTTTTTCTTCATGGCTCTCTCCTCCTACTATATTCATACAGAAGTATGAATCACAGGAGGTTCTTTTGTCAAGCCCTTTCCCATGACCGTGTTCTTCGCTTCTACGCAGGCCCTCCGGCCATCCCACTCGTTCCCCCACGGATACGTGCGGCCATCCGTGCCCCGCGCCGCCTTCTCCCACTCCGCCTCGGTGGGCAGCCGCTTCCCGGCCCATTCGCAATACGCCTTAGCGTCATACCAGCTCACCCCCACCACCGGCTGCTCCGGCCCGTTGAGATCAGAATCACCCCAGTACTCAGGTTTCCGATGGCCGGTGGCCTCTACAAAGCGCTGGTACAGCCGGTTGGTCACCTCGTACTTGTCGATATAAAAGGCATCCAGGTACACCCGGTGTTGAGGCATCTCATGGGTAAACAATTCTCGGTTCGTGCTTGGAAATTGTTGCAACAGTTGATCAATGTCTTCTGAAGTGCTCCCCATGATAAACTCCCCGGCCGGCACCAGCACCATGGG
>RFHZ01000343.1 GCA_003696125.1 Nitrospinota bacterium | reverse complement strand
GGTCCAGACACCGGCCGGGACCTTCGACTTCCAGGAGTACCTGGTCCGGCGGAGAGCCCAGGATCCGGTCCTGGGTGTGCTCTATGCCGGTATCGAATCGGCGCGACCGGCTCCGGGTGTGTTGGAGGCGATCCATGAGGCCAGCGGGATCATCCTGGCCCCGAGCAATCCCATCGTCAGCCTGGGCACGATTCTCGCTGTACAGGGGGTACGCGAAGCCCTGCGGGATACCACGGCTCCGGTGGTGGCGATCAGCCCGATCATCCAGGGGAAAACGATCAAAGGACCGGCCGATAAACTGATGCAGGGTTTAGGGATTGAAGTCTCGGCTTATGGGGTGGCGACCTGTTATCGCGACTTTCTCCATACCCTGGTGATCGATACGGCAGATGCTGGCCTGCGAGAAAAGATCGAGGCTCTGGGGGTACGGGTTCTGGTCACCAACACGATCATGGACAGTCTGGAAGCCAAAATCGCACTGGCCAAAGAGACCGTAAATGTCGTGAAAGGGACGTCATGACCTGGGTGGTTATTCCTTTAAAATCTCCTCTCCAGGCGAAACAGCGTCTTGCTCCCCTCCTTACCTCTACCCAGAGA
This sequence comes from Nitrospinota bacterium, assembly GCA_003696125.1. Classification (GTDB taxonomy): domain Bacteria; phylum Tectomicrobia; class Entotheonellia; order J063; family J063; genus J063. The sequence goes on along the minus strand of RFHZ01000343.1, from coordinate 2,888 downwards.
CGATGTCTCGTCTTCACCATGCTCTCCGATATGCTTGCTGCCCTGCGGGCAGTAGAACGGATAGAGCATATCCTGGTGGTGACCCCTCTCCATGCGGATGGGAAGATCCTGGAGTCCTGGGGCATAGAGGTGCTCTATGAGAGAGAAGGGGGGGCAGAGGAGAATGGGGCGATCGAATACGCCACCAAGTACTGCCTGCAGGCGGGTGGAGAGGAGATGCTGGTGCTCCCTGGTGATCTCCCCCTGCTCACCGCAGAAGCGGTAGAAACACTTTTAACCTGGGGGAAAGATCCGCCGGTGGTGGTGCTGGCTCCTTCCCGGGATGGCAGGGGAACCAATGCCCTTTTCCGTTCTCCTCCCGACGTGATACCACCGGCTTTTGGTCCTGACAGCTTCTCCCGTCATCAGCATGCCGCCCATAAACGGGGGATTCCCTGCCATATTCATACCTCGACCGCCTTGAGTCTGGACCTGGATACCCCGGAGGATGTGGCCTGTTTCTGGCAATACCCGCATACCACCCATACCCACCGGCAGTTGCAGGCATGGCACCTCTTTTCAGAACCACAAGAGAGAGATGAGTAACGAGATCAGGATCATCGGTATCACCGGTATGCCCGAAGTGCGGAAAGGGGATTCCCTTGCCCACCTGATCTTCCAGGCGGTCCAGAGACAGGGAGAGACGATTCACTCTGGTGACATCGTCGTGGTCACGCAAAAGATCGTCTCCAAAGCAGAAGGCCAGGTTCTGGCACTCCAGGATATCGACCCTTCCCCCTTTGCCTCCCAACTCGCCACCACCCTGGGCAAGGACCCGCGTCTGGTGGAAGTGATCCTTCGGCAGACGCGACGCATCGTGCGTATGGACAAGGGGGTGCTGATCACCGAAACGCAACACGGTTTTGTGTGTGCCAATGCCGGGGTGGATGAATCGAATGTGGAAGGAGAGGCGACGGTGACCGTTCTGCCGGTCGATCCGGATCGGTCGGCGACCGAAATTCGACTCGGTTTACAGGCCTTGTTTCACTGTGAGCTTGCGGTCATCATCTCCGACACCTTTGGACGACCCTGGCGCGAAGGGATTACGAATGTGGCCATCGGGGTCTCTGGAATGCTTCCCCTCAAAGACTATCGCGGCATGGTCGATCCTGCCGGTCATACCTTGCGTGTCACCACTCTTGCCATCGCCGATGAGCTGGCGGCAGCGGCTGAACTGGTCATGGGCAAACTGGATCGGGTACCGGTGGCCCTGATTCGTGGCTATTCTTACCCGAAAGGGGCTGGAGGGATCTCTTCCCTGCTTCGGCTCCCGGAACGTGATCTTTTCCGCTAGAAAGGAGCAATCATTGCGCATCGCCATTATCGGAGGAACGGGAAGGCAGGGACCGGGTATGGCTCTCCGCTGGGCCAAAGCCGGTCATGCGGTTGTAATCGGATCGCGCCAGCAGGAGAAAGCGGCACGCATTGCGGCCGAGCTGAACCAGAGCCTGCAGCAGAATCTGATTCAGGGCATGGTGAATGCAGAAGCGGCGCAGTGGGGGGAAGTCATCGCCATTACCGTCCCCTACGCCGCGCATCGTTCTACCTTAGAGCAGATCCGTCCCCAGGTACAGGGGAAGATCGTCATCGATGTGACGGTACCCCTTGATCCGCAAAATCCACGTCGGCTCCTCTTCCCGCCCCAGGGCTCAGCCACAGCCGAAGCCCAGGAGATCCTGGGGGATCAGGCACAGGTGGTCGCCGCTTTCCAGCATATCCCGGCTCCGGCCTTACGTAATATTGACGAGCCGCTGGAAGCTGATGTGCTGGTCTGTGGTGAGAGCACCCAGGCCAAGGATACGGTGATCAAGCTGATCCAGCAGATGGGCATGCGGGGTCTTGATGTGGGACCCCTTGCCCATGCCCCGATCGTAGAGGGAATAACGTTGTTGCTGATGACCTTAAATCGGCGTTATAAAGGAGGGCATGCCGCGATCCGGATCACCGGTCTTCCCGAGCTATAAGCTTTTCTGGCTGTAGAGCGGTTCCTCCTCTTTCCCCTTGCGCACCGTGGAAATATCGGGTATGATTTGGGAGAGAGAGGCGACGTTCTTAGCGTGCTTGGCGGTCACGATTTTTCCGGTAATGCATGGTCATAAAAAAGATAAAAGGGTTTAGTAACAGTACTTAACCAGAGAGACCCCTGATGTATGACTATCCAGCGTACCAATATCCCGATTTTCCACCGCAGAAGCAACGTCGCAAATTCCCCTGGCTGCATCTGTTCCTCTTTCTCGCCACCATCGGGACCACCATCTTAGCCGGTGGGGTCCTCTATTCGGCCACGCTGCTGGCCATTCTGGGTACCCATGAACTGGGCCATTACTGGGCTTCCAAACGGTGGAAAGTGCAGGTGACGCTTCCCTACTTCATCCCGGCCCCGACCCTGGTAGGAACCTTTGGCGCCTTTATCAAGATGCGTTCCCCTATTCCGGACCGCAAGGTCCTCTTCCAGATCGGGGTGGCTGGCCCGCTGGCCGGGTTTGTGGTGGCTCTTCCCGCCCTGATCATCGGCCTCTGGCTCTCGGAAGTCCGCCCCTCCCTGGGAGGTCCTCCCCCGGGGAGCCTCTCTTTTGGCTCCTCTCTCCTCATCACCCTGGCCGTCCGCTTTGTGCTGGGGGTTTCTTCCGATGCCTATGATATCCTGCTGCACCCGATCGGGGTTGCCGCCTGGTTTGGCCTGTTCGTGACCGCCTTAAACCTGATTCCGATCGGGCAGTTTGATGGTGGTCATATCATCTATGCCCTCTTTCCCCGGCGTTATGCCTTCCTCTCCCGCGTCGCCTTTCTCTCCCTGATCCCGCTGGGGTACTGGTGGTGGGAAGGCTGGCTCTTCTGGGCTTTTCTCG
>RFHZ01000342.1 GCA_003696125.1 Nitrospinota bacterium | reverse complement strand
GGGTACAGGGGTGGCCAGCGGAGAAAACCGGGCGGTAGAGGCGGCACAACGGGCCATCTCCAGTCCCCTTTTGGAGGAATCGTCGATCGAAGGCGCGCGAGGAGTGCTGATCAATATTACCGGTGGACCAGATCTCACCCTCTTTGAGGTCAATGAAGCCGCCTCCATCATCCACGATGCGGCCCATGAGGATGCCCAGATCATCTTCGGTTCGGTCATCGATGAAAACATGAGTGAAGAGGTACGGGTGACCGTTATCGCCACCGGTTTTGGCTACCAGGAAGAGAAAGCCAAACCGAAAGAGCAAGAATTGAAGCCGGTCGCCGTCAGCCAGCCCGAACTCGAAGAGGTCTCGGCGACCAATCATCATTCCCCCTTCTTTAAACGTCGCTTCAGCAAGAGGAAAGATGAGGTCCCCTATTCTCATTTCGACGAGAAGAGCCTCGATGTCCCCACCTTTATTCGCAGGCAACTCGAATAGGAGCAGGGAGAAGGGGGGAATGGAGGCACAAAGGAAGAGGGCGCGGTTCCATTCTCCCTCCTCTCACCCTCAGCTTTTCCTCGTTTCCCCGGGGGAAAACCCTCCGGAACCGGCGTATCTTTAAGCTCCCTGCGGCTTATACGCATCTGCCAGTGGGGTCTAGAGGGGAAGGGGACCTTCCTTAGGATTCCTCTCCATCTCCATCCGGCTCCGCTTTCCCTGTCGACGTGCTCCCCTACGTTGCTCCCCCGCCCAGCCCTACTGTGCCCTTCCCCAACCCAGAGAATATGCCCTCGAGAATTCGCCTTGTTGGAGTCTCGACGATATGGTATACTGCTTCTATTCCAGACATACTCATGGTATATAGGGGAACCTGGGAGAGAGGGCGATGGGAACCATTGTAGAAAATCTGCAGCGGGTTAAACAGCGCATGGAAGCTGCTGCGCTCAGGGTAGGGAGAGCCCCGGAGGAGATCTCTCTCGTCGCTGTAACCAAAACCGTACCGATACCGCGGATTCGGGAAGCCATCGATGCGGGAATCACCCTCTTCGGTGAAAATCGCGTGCAGGAAGCACGGGAGAAAGTCGCTCTCTTGGGACGATCCCGGATACGGTGGCATCTCATTGGCCACTTGCAGAGGAACAAGGTCAAGTATGTCTTTGATCTCTTTGACCTGATCCATTCGGTCGATAGCCTGGCTTTAGCCCAGGAGATAAACAAACAGGGAAGCAAACGGAATCAGGTCATGCCGATCTTCCTGCAGGTCAATGTGGCAGGAGAGGCGACCAAGTTTGGTGTATCACCAGAAGAAGCACTCCCCCTGCTTAAGGAGATGGCCAGACTCCCCTATGTCGCCGTTCGTGGTCTGATGACCATTCCCCCTCTGGCCGAAGACGCCGAGGCTTCACGCCCCTATTTCCGGGAACTCCGTCTACTGCGAGACGAGATAGCCAAAGTCGGGATCGAAGGGATCTCCTTGGCCGAACTCTCTATGGGGATGTCAAATGACTATGAGGTGGCTATTGAAGAAGGGGCGACGTTTGTCCGCATCGGGAGTGCGCTTTTCGGTCCACGAAGCACGTAGGATACCGGAAGCTGTTCGGGGGTTTTCTCTGGAGGAAAGGAAGCGATGCTAGCAGAAAAGGTGCTCGCCTTTATCGGGGGCGGCAACATGGCAGAAGCACTGATCAAAGGGGTGCGAGAGGCTGAACTGGTCAAAGCGGAGCAGATTCTTGTGACCGACCTGATAGAGAAGCGTCGAGACTATCTGCAGGCCCGGTACCATGTCGAACCTGTGCTCGAAAATCGACAGGCGGTGAGCAGAGCGGATATCGTCATTCTCGCCGTCAAACCACAAGATATAGAGGTGGTATTGCAAGAGATCCAACCCGCGGTCACCGACAGGCACCTGCTGGTGAGTATCGCCGCCGGTGTGCCTCTGGCCAAGATCCATCAGCATCTGCAAAAACCGGTACGCTCGATCCGGGTGATGCCGAATACCCCGGCTCTCGTGCAAAGCGGTGCAGCCGCCCTCTGTCGTGGAGAACATGCGACCCTCGAGGACCTCCGCATGGCGCAGGCCATATTCGATGCGGTAGGGAAGACGGTGGTGGTTTCCGAATATCTCATGGATGCCGTAACCGGTCTCAGCGGGAGCGGACCGGCGTATGTGTTCGTGCTGATCGAAGCTTTAGCCGATGCCGGCGTCAAAGTAGGCCTGCCCAGAGACGTCGCCTTGACTCTGGCTACCCAAACGGTCTTGGGATCTGCCAAGATGGTACTGGAAACAGGGGAACATCCTGGCCGCTTGAAGGACAGGGTGACCTCACCGGGAGGAACAACGATTAGCGGTCTTCATGCCCTGGAGCGGGGGAGGTTTCGGGCCACGATAATGGATGCAGTCGAAGCGGCCACCAACCGCTCCCGTGAGCTGGGGCAATAGAAGGAGGGAGGAGAGAGGAGTGATACAGGACGAAGGAGGAAGGGAATGTTCATTATCGGCAACCTCTTAGGGGCAATCGCAGGGATCCTTGATACGGTCCTCTATCTGTATATGCTCGTCATCATTGCGAGAGCGCTGATCTCTTGGGTCAATCCTGATCCGTATAACCCGATAGTCCGCTTTCTCTATCAGGTCACCGAACCGGTCCTCTCCTGGGTACGACGCACGATCCCCAGTGTGGCGGCTGGTATCGATTTTTCTCCCTTTATCGTGATCCTACTCATCTACTTTATTCAAAGCTTCCTCGTCGGCTCTCTACGGGGAATTGCTATCAGACTCCAGTAAGGGGTTGTCCCTCTCCCCTGGTGGGCAAGGAGAGCTCAGGACAACTCCCCAAGAGGAGGAGAAAGCCGTGAAGATCACACCACTGGATATCCGTCAACAACAGTTTGCCTACCGCTTTCGAGGATTTGATATCGAAGAGGTCGATGCCTTTCTGGAGATGGTAGCGAGTGAACTGGAAGAGCAAATCCGTGAAGTCGCCGAATTGCGCGAGCAACTGGCGAGCCGAGATCAAGAAATCCACGAACTGCGGCAGTTAGTGAGTGAACTCGAAGAACAGGTAAAGGAAAACAGCCTGCTGCGGGAGAGACTGGAGCGGAGGGAAGAGGAAATTCGAGAGTTGCGCGAAAACGAAAAGGAGCTGCGCAAAATCCTGGCCACTGCCCAGCAGGTCAAGGAAGAGGTGAGAGAACGGGCAGAGAAAGAGGCCGAACTCCTGATCAGAGAAGCAGAGTTGAAGGCAGGCAAGATCCTTCTCAATGCCGAGGAGGAGTTGAATCGGATCAAAGAGGATATCCTTGAGCTCCGCCGCCAGCGGAAGCTCTTCGAACTCAAGATCCGTAATGCGGTCGAGACCCACCTCAAGCTCTTAAGTATCGGCCGCGAAGAAGGGGAAGAAGCGCTGGGCAACGAAGTAGACCTGAACCCCCGTTCCCTTCCTGAGAGTAAAGAAAATCCCCCTGAGAACAGCGAACAGGTGTGAAGCACCTCCTGTGAGGGTATCCTGATGCTTCGGATCGAAGAGACACCAGACGGGATCGTATTTGTCGTCCGCGTCCAACCACGGGCCAAGAAGAATGAACTGGTCGGCATTCTGGAAGATGCGCTAAAGATTCGACTCACCGCCCCTCCGGTCGAAGGGGCAGCCAACGAGCTCTGTCGAAAATTTTTGGCCAAGACGCTAGACATCCCTCCCTCACACGTTTCTCTGCTCAGTGGTCTCCATAGCCGACAGAAACGGGTGTGCATACGTGGGATGCGAAAGGCAGAGTTTTTGCAACGCCTGAAGTCTTTGGGACTCTATCCCCCTCACTCGTAGCAGTCTTTACCCCCCTGGCAAACCACACACAAAAGGGAGAAGAGGCGTGACAGCGCAAGAGAGAGTAGATTTTCATACCGTAGAGTGGACAGGAGATGGGGTGCGCTTACTCGATCAACGCCGGCTACCCCAGGAAGAGGTATACCTGGCCTGTTCGGATTACCGGGACGTGGCGCAGGCCATCCGCACCATGGTGGTACGAGGAGCCCCGGCCATCGGGATCACCGCAGCCATGGGGATTGCTTTAGGAGCCCGCTCTATCCCGGCGACCACTTTTGAGGAGTTTTATCGAGCATTCGAGCAGATCTGTCAAGAATTCGCCTCCACTCGCCCCACGGCCGTCAACCTCTTCTGGGCCATAACGCGGATGAGAAACCTGGTTCTGGCCCACCGTGATACAGATCTCTCCCTCCTGAAACAGCGCCTGGTCGAGGAAGCGCAGCGCATCCTTGCCGAAGATATCGCCATCAACAAGCAGATCGGCGAGCATGGAAAGAGCCTGCTTGCTGACGAGAGCACGGTGCTCACCCACTGCAATGCCGGTGCTCTGGCCACCGGTGGATACGGTACGGCTTTAGGGGTCATTCGAGCCGCCTGGGAGGCGGGGAAGAAAATCATGGTGCTGGCTGATGAGACCAGGCCTTTCCTGCAGGGGGCCCGCCTCACCGCCTGGGAGCTGCACGCCCTTCGTATCCCGGTAAAGGTGATCACCGACAGCATGGCCGGATACTTCATGCGGAAAAAGATGGTGCAGGCGGTACTGGTTGGGGCCGACCGTATCGCTGCCAATGGGGATGTAGCCAACAAAATCGGCACGTACACGCTGGCGGTACTGGCCAAAGAGCATGACATCCCTTTCTACGTAGCGGCCCCTACCTCGACTATTGACCTCTCGATCTCTACTGGCGACGATATCCCTATCGAGGAACGCAATCCGCAAGAGGTGACCCATTGGGGAGGACAGCCGATCGTTCCTCCCGGGGTCGAGGCAGCCAATCCCGCCTTCGATATCACTCCTCATTCTTATATCCGGGCCATCATCACGGAAAAGGGGATCCTCTCCCCCCCTCTGGACGAAAATATCGCTCGCGTCATGTCCGACCGGAAAGTGCTGTCGGCGGAGATGCGTCCCTAAACCGCTCCTCTTGAGCCGGAGAAAAAGTGCTTGCTTTTCTCGCCTCCCTCTGTTACACTTATTATCCGGAAAAGGGAGGGGGAAGCGGTTCCCCTGGGCAAGCTTTTCCATGAAAGGATAGGCGGATAGCTCAGTTGGGAGAGCGCAGCCCTTACAAGGCTGAGGTCGCAGGTTCGATCCCTGTTCCGCCTATGCCCTTTTCTTGTTCGCCGGGGTCGTAGTTCAGTTGGTTAGAACGCCGGCCTGTCACGCCGGAGGTCGCGAGTTCGAGTCTCGTCGGCCCCG
>RFHZ01000341.1 GCA_003696125.1 Nitrospinota bacterium | reverse complement strand
GTCCAGAGCCCAGCGCACCAAGCTGGGGAGCTTTCTCGATCCCCTGGCCGACAAACTGCTGATGGTCACCGCCCTCATCACCCTGGCCATCCTGCACGCCATTCCCCCCTGGTTTGCCATCGTGGTGGTAAGCCGTGATGCGATCGTGGTCCTGGGCATCATGGTGATCTATCTCTTCTACGGGACCATGATCACCGCCCCCTCCCTGCTCGGGAAGAGTGCCAGCGCCATGCAGATGGTCACGATTGCCTTCGCCTTGCTTTTTTACGTGCTACAGCGTTCCTCTCCTCTGCTCACCATTCTCGCCTCTCTTACCGGAGTGCTGACCGTGGTCTCCGGCCTCCAGTACGTCTATCAGGGAATGAAGATGCTCAACGGCTCGGAAGAGGAGCTGCGCAAGACCTCTTTCCCCTGATCCTGGCCCTATAATACCCACTTGATGAGCAGGAATCCGAGTACCAGCAGGGCAACGAAGAGGAGGGAGAGGAGGTTAAAGTAGCGCTCGATAAACTCCTTTATTGGCTCTCCGTAGTAGTAGAGGAGCAGGGCAATCAGGAAGAAGCGGGCGGATCGGCTGAGCAGGGAGGCGAGGACAAAGACGCCGAAATGGACCTGGAAGGCACCGGCCGCGATGGTGAAGACCTTATAGGGGATCGGTGTAAAGCCGGCGATGCCGACGGCCCAGGCTTCGTAGCGTTGATAGAGCTCCTGCACAGCGGCAAAGGTATCCAGGGCACCGTATAACTGGAGTAGCGGATACCCGATCCGTTCCATGAACTGCAGGCCGAGGAAGTAGCCGAACATCCCTCCCAGGACCGAACCGGCTGAGCTGACGGTGGCAAACCAGAAGGCACGGGCCGGAACAGAGAGGGCCAGGGCGATGAGGAGCACATCTGGGGGGATAGGGAAAAAGGAGGACTCGGCAAAGGCCAGGAGAAAGAGGGCAGTGGCTCCATACGGAGTCTCGGCCCAGTGGACTACCCAGGCATAGAGTCGTTTGAGGCGGCCGGCAACACGGAAGACTAAATAATTAGATCCAGACATGGCTCAGTCCGACGGGAGACGCACGGCAGGGAATTCGCGTAGCTTGTTTTCGATCCGCTGGCGAATCTCCCGCAGGTGTTCCGGGGTATCGGCTTCGAAGCGGAGTACAATGACCGGCTGCGTGTTTGAAGCCCGGATCAGGCCCCAGCCGTATCCGAAGTTAATGCGCACGCCGTCGATATCGATGACTTCATAACGACTGGAGAAATACTCCTGCAGCGCTTTCACCACCTCGAACTTCTGCTCTTCCGGGCAATCGGCTCGAATCTCGGGCGTAGAGTAGGTGCGGGGCAAAGATTCCAGCAGAGCGGAAAGCGGCTGATCGGTATGGGAGAGGAATTGGAGTAGCCGGCAGGAGGCATAGATGGCATCATCATAGCCAAAGTAGTCATCGGCAAAGAAGAGATGACCGCTCATCTCTCCGGCCAGAGCAGCCTGCGTCTCCCGGAGCTTCTTCTTGATCAGGGAATGCCCGGTCTTCCACATGATCGGCTTTCCTCCCCGTGCCACTATCTCCTGCACCAGGTTCTGGGAGCACTTGACATCAAAGATGATGCTCGCGCCGGGATGGCGACTCAGAATATCCCGGGCAAAGAGGACCATCAGTTGATCACCCCAGACGATGTTCCCCCGGTCATCTACCGCCCCTAAGCGGTCTGCATCACCGTCATACGCCAACCCTACATCCGCTTCCTGCTCTCGCACCGTCTGGATCAGATCACGCAGGTTTTCAGGTACGGTAGGGTCGGGATGGTGGTGCGGGAAGTGTCCATCCGGCTCGCAATAGAGTTCGGTGACCTGGCAGCCCAGCTCCCGGATCAGGGTAGGGGCAAGGACACCGGCGGTACCGTTGCCACAATCGATCACCACATGGAGGCGTCTCCCCAGATGGATCTTCTCCTGGACCAGCCGCAGATATGGGGTAATGACGTCTGCCTGGCTCAATTCTCCTTCCCCGTGCACAAAGGCTCCCTGCTCGATCAGACGCTGTATCTCCTGTAGGTCCTCGCCGGTGAGGGTCTCCTGCCCCCGCGTTACTTTAAAGCCGTTATATTCCGGAGGATTATGGCTCCCGGTGATCATGATCCCCCCATCCACCGGGAGATGGAAGAGGGAGAAGTAGAGGAGAGGGG
>RFHZ01000340.1 GCA_003696125.1 Nitrospinota bacterium | reverse complement strand
CATCACTCATTACTCATTACTCATTACTCATTACTCATTACTCGTTACTCATTACTCGTTACTCATCACTCATTACTCGTTACTCATTACTCATTACTCATTACTCATTACTCGTTACTCACTATGAGACTCTTATGAAGCCGGCACCTTTTCGCTATTTCGCTCCACAGACACTCGAGGAAGCGCTCGATTTGCTGGCCCGATACGGGGATGAGGCCAAGGTTCTGGCCGGAGGGCAGAGCCTGATTCCGATGATGAACTTCCGCCTGCTTACCCCGGCGGTCTTGATCGACCTGAATACCGTGCAGAGCCTCTTTTATATTCGACCAGAGGGGGAAGGACTGGCCATAGGAGCCATGACCCGGCAACGCCGGCTGGAAGACACCCCCCTGGTGGCGGAACGAGCTCCCCTGCTCCAGGAGGCCATCCCCTTTGTCGCCCATCCCCAGATCCGTAACCGGGGAACGGTAGGAGGAAGCCTGGCTCACGCCGATCCGGCTGCAGAGCTGCCGGCAGTGGTCATCGCCCTGAACGCCCGCCTGAAAGCGCAGAGTAAAGAGGGGGAACGCTGGATTGCCGCTACAGACTTCTTCCAGGAACTCTTCACCACCGCATTAGAACCGCAGGAACTGCTCACCGAAATCGTGATCCCTCCCCTACCCCCTCGCACCGGCTGGGCTTTCAGCGAGGTGACACGTCGTCACGGTGACTACGCCCTGACCGGGGTGGCGGCCACGGTAACGCTCGATGCAACCGGTTGCTGTACCGATGCTCGTCTGGTACTGCTCAGCGTAGGCGCGGTTCCGGTACATGCCCGGCAGGCGGTAAATCCCTTGATCGGCGAACTCCCTACCGCCGAACGTATACGGGCGGTGGCAGAAGCGGTAGATGCAGAGATCGATCCGCCAGAGGATATCCACGCTTCGGCTGCGTACCGGCGTGGCCTGGCCAGGGTGCTCTCACAGCGTACCCTGAGCCGGGCCGTAGAGCGGGCGCAAAGAGAATAGGAGCTTGAGGCTTATGTCCGAGAATCACCTTACGGTTCGCGTTACCGTAAACAACACGCTGTACGAACGCCAGGTAGAGCCACGCCTGCTGCTCAGCGACTTTCTGCGGCATGAGCTGGGCCTGACCGGCACCCATGTCGGGTGCGAGCACGGGGTGTGCGGGGCCTGCACCATCCTGTTCGACGACGAGCCGGTCCGCTCCTGTCTCATGCTGGCGGTGCAGGCCAACGGTCATCGCCTCATGACCGTAGAAGGTCTGGCCCCGGACGAGGCGCACCTCCATCCCCTGCAGGCAGCGTTTCGCGAGGCACACGGACTCCAATGCGGGTACTGCACCCCCGGCTTTCTCATGACCCTCTTCCCCTTTGTGCAGACCCATCCGGACCCAAGCGAGGAGGAGATCCGCGCCGCCATCGCCGGTAACCTGTGTCGCTGCACCGGGTACCAGCACATCGTGGATGCGGTCAGGCTGGCAGCACAACGGATACATCAATCATAAGAGGAGCAGATCCATGCGGGCAGGAGAGACACGCTTTTTCGGAAAACCGGTTCGCCGTAACGAGGACCCCAGGCTGCTGACCGGTCAGGCGCTCTTCGTGGATGACATTGATCTGCCCGGAATGCTCCAGGTGGCTTTCTACCGGAGCCCGTACGCCCATGCCCGCATCGAGCAGATCGATGTCACCAAAGCCAGGGAGGTCCCGGGCGTGGTGGCGGTCTACACGGCCCAAGACCTGGGGGAGTACTGGCGACCAGGACCCCTCCTGGTTCCCCCTCCACCGGTGCAGCGGATGCCCATCTTCCACAAACGGACCCAGGTCCCGCTGGCCAGGGATAAGGTGCGCTATGTAGGGGAACCGGTGGTGCTCGTGGTGGCGGAAAACCGCTATATCGCCGAGGACGCGGTAGAGCAGGTGCTGGTCGATTTTACCCCGCTCGATCCGGTCATCGACCTGGAAAGAGCGCTCGCCCCGGATGCCGCCCTGGTGCATGAGGATTGCGGCACCAACATCGCTGCCCATGTCATCCAGGAAAAAGGAGACTGGGAAGAGGCGATCCGGGCCGCAGACCTGGTTCTCGAACACCGCTTTGTGTACGATCACGGTCATTCGGCGGCCATGGAGACGCGTGGGATCGTGGCGCACTGGGACAGCCGGATGCGCTATCTGACCGTCTGGGACAGCACACAGGCACCGATCCCGATTCGTAACGGGCTGGCCGGCATGCTCGGGCTCTCCGAGAACCAGGTGCGGGTGATTGCTCCCTTTATCGGGGGCGGGTTTGGTCCCAAGGTCATGATGTTCTACCCGGAAGAGGTGCTGATTCCCTGGGTGAGCATGCAACTGCACCGGCCGGTCAAGTGGATCGAGGATCGACAGGAAAACTTCATGGCCCAGACACACGAGCGCTCGCAGATCCATGACGCCAAAATTGCCCTGACCAGAGAAGGCAGGATCTTAGGGGTATGGGATTCCTTCCTCCACGATACCGGGGCTTACATCCCGTATGGATTGACCGTCCCCCTCAACTCCCAGTGCACGCTGCTCGGTCCCTATAAGATACCCCACTACTACAGCGAATTCAAAGCCATCTTCACCAACAAGTCGATCGTTACCCCCTACCGGGGAGCGGGAAGGCAGCATGGGGTCTTTGTCATGGAACGCCTCCTCGATCTGGCTGCCCGTACCCTCAACATGGACCGTACCGTTATCCGGCGCCAGAATTTCATTCCTTCCGAAGAGTTCCCCTACGATAACCAGATCATCTACCAGGATTTTGCTCCCCTCGTCTATGACAACATCCCGGCCGAAGCGATCCTGGACAAGGCCATGGAGATGATCGACTACCAGCGCTTTGTGCAGGAAGAACAGCCACGACTGCGGGCCGAGGGACGGCAGGTGGGGATCGGTCTGGTCTGCTATGTGGAAGGGACCGGTATCGGGCCGTACGAAGGGGCGCGCGTGCATGTGCAGCACAACGGCAAGATCCTGGTAGCAACCGGGGTGGGGACGCAGGGACAGGGGCACTTCACCTCCTTTGCCCAGGTGGTGGCCGAACAGTTGGGAGTCGATCCACAGGATGTGACGGTCATTACCGGTGATACGGCCGAATTTCACTGGGGCACGGGCACCTTTGCCAGCCGGAGTGCGGTGGTGGCCGGAAGTGCGATCCATGAGGCGGCCAGGGCGGTGCGGGAGAAGATCCTGCGTATGGTCTCTGATGAGTGGGAGATCGATCCGGTCGATCTGGAACTGGTGGACGGCATGGTGCGGGTCAAGGGGATGCCGGAGCGGGCCATCTCCCTGGGAGAGCTGGCCGTCAAGGCCAACCCGTTACGGGGGGCGGTGGCACCACATACCGAACCGGGCCTGGAGGCGACCCGCTACTTTGGCCCGCCGCGTGGCACCACGGCCAGCGGTGCCCATGCCCTCATCGTGGAGGTCGATCCGGAGACGGCCATGGTCAGGATCTTGAAATATGTGGTGGTACACGACTGCGGCAAGGTGATCAACCCGCTGATCGTGCGGGGACAGATCCAGGGAGGGGTGGCCCAGGGACTGGGCAATGCCTTTTATGAGAAGATCGTGTACGACGAGCAGGGACAACTACTCACCGCCTCCTTCATGGACTACCTGGTCCCTACGGCCATGGAGGTGCCTTCTATCGAGATCGGTCATGTAGAGTCTCTGGCACCATGGAACCCCCTGGGAGCCAAAGGGGTAGGGGAGGGGGGAGCGATCCCGGTTGCCCCTGCCTTTGTGCAGGCCATCGAGGATGCGTGTCATCAGGCCTTCTTTGTGGATGAGATCCCCCTGTCGCCAAGCCGGCTGTGGGAGCTGATCAGCACGAGTCTTCACCACAGAGATACGGAGGGATAAAAACCAGGCACAAAGGGCAACGGACGTCTGGTAGGGGCGCAGCGCGCTGCGCCCCTACTCAGTCCTCAGTCCTTATCACTCATTACTCATT
>RFHZ01000339.1 GCA_003696125.1 Nitrospinota bacterium | reverse complement strand
TCGCGGTGGCTGCTCATCTTGCCCCCTTCCTTCCTTCCCATCCGGTTGTGCGAACCGGTGGGGAAAAGGGGATCGGCCCGGTATCGGCTGCCCCGTGGGGAAGCGCGGACATCCTGTTGATCTCCTGGGCCTATATCGCCCTGATGGGAGCAGAAGGCCTCACCCAGGCCACCAAGATCGCCATCCTCAACGCCAACTACATGGCGAAACGGCTGGAGGAGTACTATCCGGTGCTCTACCGGGGGATCCAGGGGGGGGTGGCGCACGAGTTTATCCTCGACCTGCGCAGTTTCAAGCGCAGCGCCGGGATCGAGGTAGAGGACGTGGCCAAGCGGTTGATGGACTACGGTTTCCACGCCCCCACCATCTCCTTCCCGGTGGCAGGAACCATGATGGTTGAACCGACAGAGAGTGAATCCAAGGAGGAGCTGGACCGCTTCTGCGAAGCCATGATCTCCATCCGCTCCGAGATCCGGGAGATCGAGCTGGGACAGGCGGATCGACAGAACAACGTGCTCAAGAATGCTCCCCATACCGCCGATATGGTCGCCTCGGAGAAGTGGGACTTCCCCTATCCCCGGGAAAAGGCGGCCTTTCCGGCTCCCTGGACCCTGGTTCGCAAGTTCTGGCCCTCGGTGGGTCGCATCAACAACGCCTATGGAGACCGCCATCTGGTGTGCACCTGTCCCCCCATGGAGGCCTATGCTGAGCCGGCGCAGGGAGGCGAGAAGTAGGTGTTTCTGGAGAGAGGGGTTCATCGTATGACTTTTGCTTATCGATGAGGAAGGCCATGGAAAAGAAAGCGGAAGAGTTAAAGCGCACGCCACTGTTTCCCGTACACCAGGCTCTGGGAGCCAGGTTGATTCCCTTTGCCGGCTGGGAGATGCCGGTGCAGTACCGGAGCATCGTGGAAGAACACCTGGCGGTACGCCGGTCGGTCGGGCTCTTCGACATCAGCCACATGGGCGAAATCGAGGTCCGGGGCAGGGAGGCACTGGCCTTTCTGCAGCGACTCCTGACCAATGACGTCTCCAAACTCGCCCTCAACCAGGTCCAGTACACGGTGATGTGTGAGGAGAGCGGGGGCATCATCGACGACCTGACCGTGTACCGTCTCGAGGAGGAGACCTTTCTCCTGGTGGTCAATGCGGCCAACATCGAGACAGATTACGAGTGGATCAGGTCGCATGCCCCACACGGCGTAGAGGTGATCAACCGCAGCTATGAGCTGACCCTGCTCGCCGTGCAGGGGAAGAATGCGGAGAACACGGTGCAAAAGCTCACCTCTACCGATCTCTCTGCCCTCAAATACTACTGGGCCACCCGGACCACCATTGCCGGGGTGGAGGTGCTGATCTCCCGCACCGGGTACACGGGTGAGGATGGGTTTGAGCTCTATTTCGATAATGCCCATGCCCGCAAGCTCTGGGAGGCCATCATGGACGCCGGTGCTCCCTACCAGATCCAGCCCATCGGCCTAGGGGCACGGGATACGCTGCGTCTGGAGATGCGCTACCTCCTGTACGGCAACGATATGACCCGGGAACACACCCCCCTGCAGGCCGGGCTAAGCTGGGTGGTGAAGCTGGACAAAGGGGATTTTATCGGCCGGCCGGCTCTGCTCAGGGAAAAGGAGAAGGGGGTTTCGCGACGCCTGGTCGGATTCAAGATGCAGGATCGCGGCATTGCCCGGCCCCATTATCCGATCTGGGCAGAGGGACAGCAGATCGGTGTGGTCACCAGCGGCACCTTTTCTCCTTCCCTCCAGCAATCGATCGGTCTCGGCTACGTCTCCACGGCGTATGCCAGGATAGGAACGCCCCTGGAGATAGAGATTCGAGGGAAAAGGTACCGGGCAGAAGTGGTCAAGACGCCTTTTTATCCGAGTCAGGTGAAACGCTAAGGGTCGTTGAACAAAGAGGAGAGGAACATGGAATTTCCCGCTGAGTTAAAGTATACCAAAGAGCATGAGTGGGCACGCATCGAGGATGGACGCGCCACCATCGGCATTACCGATTATGCACAGGATCAGCTCGGCGATGTGGTCTATGTGGAGTTGCCGGCCGTCGGGAGTACCGTGACACAGATGAATACCTTTGGGGTGGTAGAATCGGTGAAGTCGGTCTCTGATCTCTACGCCCCTCTCAGTGGGAAAGTGGTTGCCGTGAACCAAAAGCTGGAAGACCAGCCGGAACTGGTCAACTCCGACCCGTATGGCGACGGGTGGATGCTGGTGGTGGAGATCAGCAATCCGAGTGAGATCGATAATCTCCTGAGTGCCGAGGCGTACCGGCAATACCTGGAGCAACAGGAAGCGCATTGAAAAGACCAGGCACAAAGGCACCGGATGTCTGGTAGGGGCGCAGCGCCGCTGCGCCCCTACTCATTACTCATTACTCATTACTCGTTACTCATTACTCGTTACTCATTACTCATCACTCATTACTCATCACTCATTACTCATCACTCGTTACTCATTACTCATCACTCATTACTCATC